>CACZQU010000092.1 GCA_902783305.1 uncultured Lachnospiraceae bacterium
GGTAACGGAAAAAGGAGCCTGTCAGGCTGGAGAAGATGACGGGAAAGGATACCGGAAGGTTCATCTGGATGCAGATACTGAGCTTGAGGCCGCTTTTGATATGCCTCCCCGTTATATTTTCGCCAACAGCAATGTCAGGGCCGATACAGGAAAAACGGCTGTCATGCGCGGGCCTCTGGTATACTGCCTGGAGGAGTGTGACAACGGAGCGCGTCTGCCGGAGATAACCGCCGATATTCAGGCCGGGCTGACGGTGGAAGACTCCGATCTTTTCGGAGGATGCAAGGTCATCCATGGAAGCGGGACAAGACTGGTCCGCAGGGGCGATGAAGATGGCACGGACAGCCCGTTATACTCCGAAACGCCGCCTGAGAAAAAGCCAGTTACCTTTACCGCCATTCCCTATCCATACTGGAATAACCGTGGGGTGGGAGAAATGCTGGTCTGGATACGCATGTAAAGTCAAGGGTGCGTCAATGGGACGGTTCTCATTGACGCATTCCTTTTGATATTCCCTTGTCATTCGGAACTGTTGTAAGGAACGCTGCAAAAAGAAACTGCGCAGGAGAGATAAGAGGGACGGTTCTTTTCATGAAGATGATTTCTCAGGAAAAGGACTGTCCCTTTCCTGCTCTCTCGAATTTGGAAACGCTTTTATGAATACAATTCACCTTCTGTTTTATTCATTCATAGATTTACTATCATTTCCCCACAATTTCATCACAGTTTTACCAACCTTATCCCTTATCGCATACCACCTGCAAATTGATACTTGAAAAGCCGCTGTTTTTTCTCTATTCTATGATTATCCGCACAGACAGGAAGCAGGGGGTGCAGGAGCTCTGTCAGCGTATTGGAAAAGAAGCGGCCTGCGTTCATATCATATCAGGGGATCACATGGGGATATTATGCATACTATGCAGTACAAAAGTATTACACGACAATCCTGGAACCGGACAGCGGAGAAGGGATTATGCAGATATGGGGAGGAGGAGAATCGCCCATGAACTCATTCGATGAACTGAAAGAAGTGGTCAGCAGGCTCCGTGCTAAGGACGGCTGTCCCTGGGATAAAGAGCAGACACATGCTTCTCTGAAAGCGCCTGTGATTGAGGAAGCTGCAGAAGTGATCTGCGGAATCAATGTTCTGGAAAAAACCGGAAATCCGGAAAATCTGAAGGAAGAGCTGGGCGACTTGCTGCTCCAGGTTGTCATGCAGGCTCAGATTGCCGAGGAGGAAGGATTATTTACTCTCGATGATGTGGTGAATGGGATAAAAGAGAAAATGATCAGACGTCATCCGCATGTGTTTGGCCATACGAAAGTCAGTGGGACAGAAGAGGTTTTATTGAACTGGGAAGAGATCAAGAAGAAGGAAAAACCGGGTAAGGAAGAGACGGGAGAGCTTCTGCCGGAAGCCTTTGATGAGGCGGAGCTTCTGATTGATCAGGCCAGGAAACGGAAAGGATGCTGACTTTTATGCCAGCACCCCGTCCTGATTCCCTTTCCTCTTTACTCATGTTTCAGTGCTTCCTGCGCTGCATCAATATCTCCAGCTGCTTCCTTCCTTTTCTTTCCAGTGGTCGCAGAAATCATCACAGTAATAATAGGTCTTATACCAATCGCAGTGCCCTTTGCAGTTTTCATCCTCATTCCACTCATCAAAATACTCGCAGGTACCGCAGTGCCCTTTTCTTACATATGCTGCCATTGTAAATCTCCTTTCTCTTTTCTGAAACAGTTTGTTTTGTTCTGATGAGCTGATTATATCTCCGCATAAATGTAATTTTGTTTTTCTCTGACGGAGAGCGGAATATTTTTCCATGGCTGCCGAAGAATTGCCAGGAAAAAATAATCCACCCTCTTTTTATTGTAAAAGTATTCCGGATATGATAGTCTTTTTAAACGAAATCACATCGGATCTGCTTATCGGAGGAAGGAGGAAAACTCATGCAGATAGCAAGCTTTGTCATTGATATCATTGCGGCAATAGCCACTATTGTTCCGATTTTCATCGCTGCAGTTACATACAAAAAGGATACCCGGAGAAAAGCGAAACAGGATACTATTGAAGCGTATACCAGGCTGAACAAGGATGTTCTTTTTCCAATCAGTAATACCGATAAAAAAACGGTGAGGGAATATGCGGAAAACCCGAGATCGGAGGGCTACAAGAAATTTACGACGTATCTGATGGAAATTGAGAGCTTCTGCATCGGGCTGGAAAACAAAATCTATGATTTTGGTGTCTTTTATCAGCTGGCCAATCATTATTTTAACAGTGAGCAGGGAGTGATTCAGCCCAGGCTTATGATTATTCTGGAAGCAAAGAAAGGTGACGGGGCGGATCTGTTTCAATACCATAAAGCGTTGGGGAGCATATGGAAGAAAATGGATGAGAGGGACAGGAAAACGAAGAAAGCCGGGAAAGACATTGCCAAATAAGAAAGAAGGTTTTGAATAACTGTAATGATTGCGAATTATCATACCCATACCTGGCGCTGCCATCATGCGTATGGGACAGAGCGTGAATATGTTGACGCCGCGATGGAGAGAGGACTGCAGGTTCTCGGATTTTCAGATCATTGTCCGTACAGATATCCGGACGGTTATACCGCATCCTATAAAATGCTTCCGTCGGAACTGGAGGATTATGTGGACACTGTTCTCCGTCTCCGGGATGAGTACAAAGGACAGATAGAAATCCTTCTGGGACTGGAGGCGGAATATTATCCTGCGTTATGGGAGGACTTCCTGCAGCTGATCGA
>CACZQU010000093.1 GCA_902783305.1 uncultured Lachnospiraceae bacterium
CCGCTTCATTGATCTGATCCGTCATGTTCATTCTTTGTCACCTCAGCCCTTCTTGTAAATCATCTCGTATGTAAGGCTTCCGGGGATCAGCGGACAATCGCCGTGCCGATTCCTTTGTTGGTAAAAATCTCCAGAAGCAGGCTGTGAGGAATCCTGCCATCCAGAATGTGCACGCGGTCCACTCCGTTTTCGATCGCGTCTATGCAGTTCTGAAGCTTCGGGATCATCCCTCCGCCCACATACCCCTCTCCGATCAGGCTGCGGGCTGTGCTGACAGGGAGCTCTGAGATCAGACTGGAGGGATCATCCTTGTCTCTGTACACCCCTTCAATGTCGGACAGAAAGGCAAGCTTTTCCGCATGGAGCGCCTGGGCGATCGCACAGGCCGCATCGTCCGCATTGATATTGAAGCTGGCAAAGGATTCATCGATACCGACAGGATAGACAATCGGGAGAAAATCCTTTTCCAGAAGATCCTGGAGAATCTTTGGGTCTACCTTCACCACTTCACCGACAAAACCGATATCCTCTCCTCCGCTTCCCAGCTTTCTGCGGCATTTCAGAAGTCCTCCGTCCTTTCCGCACACCCCCGCAGCTTTAACCCCCAGGGACTCCACATGGGTGACCAGTTCCTTATTGACCCTGGCAAGGACCATTTCCGCGATTTCCATCGTTTCCGCATCGGTTACGCGCAGTCCTCCCACAAAGCGGGGAACCATTCCCACCTTCGCCACCCAGCGGCTGATCTCCTTTCCTCCGCCATGGACAATAACCGGCTTGAAGCCTACCAGCTTCAGAAGAACAGCATCCTTAATCACATTTGCCTTCAGCGTTTCATCCAGCATGGCGCTTCCGCCGTATTTGATCACGACAATTTTGCGGTTAAAGCGCTGAATATAAGGCAGAGCTTCAATCAGAACCTCCGCCTTGTCCAGATATTTCTGATTTACCATTTTCACAAACCTCCTCAGGACCGGTAGTCCGCATTGATTCTGACGTAATCATAGGTCAGATCGCAGCCCCAGGCTACGGCTTGCCCGTCTCCGCCGTGCAGATCCGCTTCCACTCTCACCTCATCCTCAGACAGAATTCTGGAAGCTTCTTCCTCCGAATACCCTGCATCCATGCCGTTTTCCACTATTTTCAGCCTTCCTGCCCTGCTTTCAAAATAGATATCAGTCTTTTCCGGGTCGAAGTCCACTCCCGCGTATCCCAGTGCGCACAGAATTCTTCCCCAGTTCGGATCATGCCCGTAAACCGCCGCTTTCGTCAGTGAAGAAGACACCACGGATTTTGCCAGAGTGACGGCATCCTGATGGGTTCCGGCACCCTTCACCATCACTTCCAGAAGAGCGGTAGCTCCCTCTCCGTCTCCCGCGATTTTTCTGGCCAGCACGGTATTGACCTCACGCAGGGCTTCCACAAACCGGTCATAGTCTTCTCCATGCTCCGTAATTTCTCTGGTTCCCGCCATCTGGCTGGCCAGAAGCAGAACCGTATCGTTTGTCGAAGTATCTCCATCCACGGATACCATATTGTAGGTATCCTTCACGACATCAGACAAAGCCTCCTGCAGCATTTCCCGGGAAATTACCGCGTCTGTCGTCACAAAGGCCAGCATCGTACACATATTGGGATGGATCATTCCGGATCCCTTGCACATGCCTCCGATGGTAACCGTTTTTCCTCCCAGTTCAATACTTACCGCAGCTTCCTTGCTCACCGTATCCGTCGTCATGATCGCCTTCGCCGCCTGGCTTCCGGCTTCAGGGGAATCCGCGAGAAGTCCGGCCAGCTTCCGGGTTCCCTCACAGATCCTCTCCACCGGCAGCTGCATTCCGATGACCCCTGTAGAGGCCGTCAGAACATACTCCTCATTGATCCCAAGCTCCCCTGCCGCTGCCCGCGCGGTCTGCCTGCAGCAGTCCATACCTTCCTCTCCGGTACAGGCATTGGCAATTCCGCTGTTGCAGACGACGGCCTGTGCCATACCCACGTCATAAACGATATGCTGATCCCATCTGACCGGAGCCGCCTTGACGACATTTGTCGTAAAGGTTCCCGCCACCCGGCAGGGCCGTTCACAGGCAATCATCGCCATGTCGCTGCGTCCCTGATATTTGATTCCCGCTGCCGTGCCAGCTGCCCGAAAGCCTTTCGCCGCTGTCACGCCTCCATCAATTCTCATCATTTTTTATCCTCTCCTCATCTATGGCTCCGGGATCCGGGGGCTCAAAGCGCCAGGCAATCCTCACGAGTCATTCTGCACGATAATCGTTGCTGTTCCATTTTCACATAAAAAGGCATCCGGCTCATGGAAACATCGGAGCCATGCGCAGCCCTTCCCATTCCTGAAGGCCGAACATCAGATTCATGTTCTGCACAGCCTGTCCTGCAGCTCCCTTCACCAGGTTGTCAAGAGCGCCCATCATGATTACCCGGTTGGTGCGGGAATCAACAACCGCATTGACATCAACGTAATTGCTGCCCTCAACCCACTTCGTCTGGGGACAGATTCCTTCGGGCAATACCCGGACAAAGGTCTCCTTATCATAGTATTTCCCGTATGCCTCCCGGATCTGCTCCGCCCTCACTCCTTCCTTCAAAGAAGCGTAGGCCGTCACCAAAATCCCCCTGTTCATCGGAGCCAGATGTGGTGTAAAGGAAATCCTCACCTTCCTCCCGCAGGCGTATCCGATCTGATCCTCAATTTCCGGTGTATGACGGTGCGAAGCAACCCCGTAGGCCTTCATGCTTTCATTGACCTCGCAGTACAGATTGTCTGTTTTTGCCCCTCTTCCCGCTCCCGTCACTCCGGATTTTGCGTCAATGATGATGGTGTCAGGGTCAATCAGACCCTCCTTCACAAGAGGATAAACGGCAAGTGTGGAACAGGTCGGATAACAGCCCGGATTCGCTACCAGCCGCGCCTGGCGGATCTGCTCCCGGTTGATCTCACAAAGGCCGTATACCGCTTCGTCTACAAGCTCCGGAGCCTGATGCACGATACCATACCATCTCTCATATTCACGGATGTCCTTGATCCGGAAATCAGCGCTCAGGTCGATCACCCTTGCTTTGGATAAAATATCTTTGTTTATTCTGGATGCGCAATAGCCCTGAGGCGTCGCCGTGAAGATCACATCTGCTTCCTCAGCCAGAAGCTCCATATCCTCCTCCTGACACTCCAGATCCGTCAATGCGCGGTAATTCTGATAAATACCGGCATATGCCTCTCCGGCATAGCTTCTGGAGCACAGGCGTACCAGCTCCACGTCTTTTCTGTTGATCAGCAAGCGTACGATCTCATTACCGGCATAACCAGTTGCCCCTACAATCCCGGCTTTTATCATTTTTCTTTCCTCCAAAGCTGAATTCTGGTGTTTCATGGTTCACCGTTTCCAGGCTCAGCAGTCCTCATTTCCTGCTTCACCGTTACCGGATTTTATTCAGGAACCGTGTACAGCTCCTGACTCATTCTTCATAGACAAAGATTATACATCCATTCTGCATAATATGCAACAAAAATGCATAATTATGCATCATTTGGTGGTTGAAAAACTCTCCTGAATGTTGTATATTAACGGATATCTGTGCAGGAATCAAGGTCTCCCGCAAAAAAATTTCAATTCATTCCTGCGAAATACCAGCTGCTGTCCGGGTGAAGAGCGGGTGCAGGCAGCAGCAATTACCGCAAGGAGGATACCCCTAATGAAAGAAAAAGTCGTACTAGCTTATTCAGGCGGTCTGGATACCACCACACTGATCCCCTGGCTGAAAGAAAATTTTGATTATGATGTGGTCTGCTGCTGTATCAACTGCGGTCAGGGCAATGAACTGGACGGACTGGAAGAAAGAGCCAGGCTTTCCGGAGCTGTTAAGCTCTATATTGAAGACGTCATCGATGAATTCTGCGATGATTTTATCATGCCATGTGTACAGGCTGGCGCGGTTTACGAACACAAATACCTGCTGGGAACCTCCATGGCCCGTCCTCTCATTGCGAAGCGTCTCGTGGAGATCGCCCGCAAGGAAGGCGCAACGGCCATCTGCCACGGTGCGACCGGTAAAGGAAATGATCAGATCCGATTCGAGCTCGGCATCAAAGCCCTCGCTCCCGACCTCAGAATCATTGCTCCCTGGAGGATGACCGATGTGTGGACAATGAAGTCCCGTGAGGATGAAATCGCCTACTGCGAGGCGCACGGGATTCATCTTCCCTTCGATGCCAGCCACAGCTACAGCAGGGACAGAAACCTCTGGCATATCAGCCATGAGGGGCTGGAGCTGGAGGATCCCTCCAAGGCTCCGAATTACGACGATATGCTTGTGCTGAGCGTAACGCCGGAAAAGGCTCCCGACGCTGAGACAGAGCTTACTCTTGCCTTCGAGAAGGGCATCCCGGTCGCGCTCAACAATAAGCGTATGAAGGTGTCTGAGATTATCACCGAGCTGAACCGGGTCGGCGGCGAAAACGGAATCGGTATAGTAGATATCGTGGAAAACCGTGTGGTCGGCATGAAATCCAGAGGGGTGTATGAGACTCCTGGCGGAACAATCCTGATGGCTGCCCATGAGCAGCTTGAAGAGCTGGTTCTTGACAGGGAAACCATGGAGATGAAGAAAAAGCTGGGCAGCCAGTTTGCCCAGGTCGTCTATGAAGGCAAATGGTTTACCCCCCTTCGGGAAGCCATTCAGGCTTTTGTCACCTCCACCCAGAAATATATCACCGGCGAAGCCCGTCTGAAGCTTTACAAGGGAAATATCATCAAGGCCGGCACCAGCTCCCCCTACAGCCTGTATAACGAGTCTCTTGCCTCCTTTACCACCGGCGACATGTATGACCATCACGATGCTGATAGTTTCATCACTCTGTTCGGCCTGCCGCTCAAGGTCCGCGCCATGAAGCTGGCAGAAGCAGAAAACAGGAAGCTTTGATGAGATAAAAAAGCCCCCTGAATGCACCGCATTCAAGGGGGCTTTTTCTGTATTTCAGTAAAGCACATTGCCAATAATGACGCTCACGGCAGCACACCGCTTATGCGGCGTACAGCCGGCGCAGGTAAACGAATAAAATACAGGCTTTATCTTCCTTTACCATATCCTCCCGTCATTTCACCTTCGCAATCAGATCGTCCACCGCACTCTTCATATCCTGAACCGCTTTTGCGGAAGCTCCTGCCTGATCAGCGACGGCATAATAATAAAATTTGATCTTCGGCTCGGTGCCGGAGGGTCTCATGGCAAACCAGGTTCCATCATCCAGGTCATACCGAAGGACATTGGAAGCCGGAATATCCTCATATCCATGAAGATAATCCGTTACCTTCCTGACCGTAAACGGACCGAACTGCTGCGGCTTTCCCTCACGGAACGCATCCATAATCCTTCCGATCAGAGCCGCTCCTTCCGCTCCCTCTCTCACCAGAGACACCTGAGCTTCACTGAAATATCCGTATTTCTGATACAGCGCTTCCAGCGCATCCTTCAGGCTCATGCCCTTTTTCCTGTAGTATGCCGCCATCTCGCTGACCAGCAGCGCGCAGCATACTCCGTCCTTATCCCGTACGGCTTCCCCGGGAGCGCAGCCTATACTCTCCTCATAACCGAAGAAGTACTGATAGCCTTCTTTCTCGATCTGAGGAATCCTGCCGCAGATGTTCTTAAAACCGGTCAGTGCTTCAAAAACATCAATCCCATAGCTTCTGGCTATAGCTGCTCCCATATCTCCGGTCACAATGGACTTGATCAGCGCAGATCTGGACGGAAGCTTCCCTGACTCCTTCCATCCCTGAGCCATATAGGCGATCAGCATCGCGCCGGTCTGATTGCCGTTCAGGAAATGATACTCTCCGTCATCCCACAGCACCTCAATCGCCATGCGGTCGCTGTCCGGATCAGTGGCGATAAGAACCTCCGCGCCTACCTCCTTGCCGAGCTTCTCCGCCAGAGCAAAGCCCTGGGGATCCTCAGGGTTGGGATAACCGACGGTAGTAAACTCCGGATCCGGCTTCTCCTGCTCCGGAACAATATGGAAATTGGTATA
Source organism: uncultured Lachnospiraceae bacterium (assembly GCA_902783305.1). Classification (GTDB taxonomy): domain Bacteria; phylum Bacillota; class Clostridia; order Lachnospirales; family Lachnospiraceae; genus Blautia_A. Next base: position 6,047 of record CACZQU010000093.1, read on the forward strand.
GCCCATCTCCTTCATCACCTGACGGACCGGTACCGATCCTGCGCCGTTCAGCGGCGTATATACAATGCAGACCGACTGATCCAGCTCATCGCGGCTGTGCTGGCTCATCCCCTCCACATAATCCAGATATTCTCTGTCCATCTCCTCGCCGATCATCACGACAAGCCCTTTTTCCCTCGCCTCGTCCAAAGGCATCTGCTTAAAGGTGTCGAAGAAATCCAGCTTCTGGATTTCGCTCAGCATCCCGTCGGAGACCTCCCCGGATATCTGGGCGCCGTCCGACCAGTAAACCTTATATCCATTATACTGCTTCGGATTATGGCTGGCTGTCATATTCACGCCGGAAATACAGCCCAGCTTCCGGATGGCAAAGGACAGCTCCGGGGTCGGACGAAGCTCCGGAAACAGATAGGTCCGGATCCCGTTTCCGGCCATAATGGCCGCCACCAGCTCTGAAAACTCCTGTGAATGATAACGGCAGTCATAGGCGATCGCCAGTCCCTTCATCGGATCTGCTCCGGATTTCAGGATATAATTCGCAATACCCTGAGTCGCGCGACCGACGGTGAGCACATTCATGCGGTTGGTTCCGGCACCGCAGATTCCCCGAAGGCCGGCTGTACCAAAAACGATCTCCTGGTAGAATCTTTCGTTTATTTCCTTCTCATCGCCCTCAATTGCCTTCAGCTCCTCATATAAAGGATCATCCTGAGGAAGCTTCTGCATCCATTCTTTGTATCTTTCTTTTGCACCCATTCTGACTCATCCTTTCTTTTTCATGCTGTTCAGGCACCGGCCATCCTTCAAAATCTTGTCGCTGTTCCGTCTGGCTGACGGACCTGCTACTGAATATTGTATGTCATATACCGGCAAAAGTCAAACGGGGAAACAAGGTATTTTTGGTAGAAAAGCACAAAAAGAAACTATTCACAGATTAACCGTAAAGCCAAGCGCGGGCGGATAGTCAGACTGTGAATTGTAATCACAAAAAGCCATTGTTCACTGAATATGGTAACCAAAAACAGCCCGGAGAGTAAGCTCTCCGGACTGTTTTTCCAGTTCTGACTGCCTTATGACATTGTTTCAATAATGTACAGATACCGGGGTGCCTACATCGACCATGTCAAAGATCGTCGCGGCTACATACGAATCCACGTTGATACAGCCATGAGAACCGTTATACTGGTAAATATCACCGCCAAAATCACCGTAGCGCCACGCCGCGTCATGGATCCCCACTCCATATTCCGTGATCGGCATCCAGTACTGCACGCTGCTTGCATAGCTGTTCTCTCCCTCGCCGCCGGACAGAACAGTGGATTCCGCCTTGTCAAGGATACAAAAATCCCCGACCGGCGTATCACGCTCTCCGTCTGTTCCTGTCACGCAGGCGTCATACAGAAGAAGAGTTTCCCCGCTGTAAACCGCGATCGTCTGGGCAGAGATGTTGACATCCACCCATACATTTTCATAAGAAGTGTTTCCCTCAGAGTCTCCGGTTCCCTCTGTTCCTGTTTCACCGGCTTGCTGGGTACCTTTATACACGTAATCATATGGATTCTCATATTCATATTCCGTACCGCCGTAAATATATACAGAGGCGACCGATCCTTTCAGTCCTCCGGCAGGATAATAAACCATAGTACGGGAAGGATTATCCGGGCATTCTCCCAGGATTTCGACGTTTTCTCCTTCTTCTACCCTGCCAATCACTTCCCCGCTCTCATCGCGGATCTGTGCCCAGTGGCTCATTTCCGTCCCCGCGGCATTCACTGTAAACACAAACGCAACTGATAATCCACCAATCAGCAGTTTTCCCCAATGCTTCATAACAATTCCCCTTCTATTGTTTTTTCACCTTTTCTTCGGCGTTCCAGGGTATCTTACCACACAGGCAAAACAGCTTCTGTAACAACGGTTTCCCTCATCAAAGCCTCCGCGGTCACGAGATCCTCCCGGGTCGTCACCTTGATATTCTGATAACTGCCTTCAACCATATGGGAAGGAATCCCCAGGGCCTTCCCAAGAACCATCGCGTCGTCTGTAATTCCCTCCATACCTCCGGGGAGCGTCCGGAGCTTCTCGTGGGCTTTCAGGATCAGAGGGAAAGAAAAAGCCTGCGGAGTCTGCACGATCCACACCTTTTTCCTGTCCGGAGTCGTCAGGACCACCCCGGCGTCATCGACCAGATTCACGGTATCTTTGGATGGCATCCCGGCAATACAGGCGTCAAAGCGCCTGACCCCTTCTACCGTCCTTTCCACAATCCCTTCGTCGACAAGCGGACGGGCACTGTCATGAATAAGGACATAGTCCGTCTCTCCACATGCCTTCAATCCGGCATATACAGAGTCATAACGTTCCGCACCCCCTGCCGCGACAGTCCTTATCTTTTCAAAACCATACCGCTCCACAATCTCTCTTCTGCAGTAATCCACTCCGTCTGCTGAAGCAACAATGACGATATCCCGGATAAGAGGACTTTTTTCAAAGCAGCGAAGAGAATAATAAATCAGAGGATACCCTCCGATTTCCAGATACTGCTTTGCCACCTTCGTCCGCATTCTGCTGCCGCTCCCACCTGCCAGGACGACTGCCGTACAGTGAACGTCTCCCATTAA
>CACZQU010000094.1 GCA_902783305.1 uncultured Lachnospiraceae bacterium
AGCTGCTCTGCCCTCTGCCAGCTTCTGATTATACTTTTCACGGGCATACTCATAATGCCGGTTGAATTCCTCGTTTCGGCCTGACCGCAAGGCATGGAAATAGGTATGTTCCTGATCGGCGAGCTGCGGATTGACCCGGACCAGGGTTGCTTCTCCGACATTGGAGCAGACATCCGCAATCCTTCGGAAATCGGACAGAAGGTTCATGAAGTTCACGTCGGCATAGACGTTGCATTCTCCGCTGACCATCCGCTTGAGGTGATTGACCTTCATGGAGTTGGCCAGCTCGTTGGCGACCTCTGTCAGCGCCTCAATCTGATAGGCGGCGTTGACATCCCTGTTCCGGAAGGTTTTTTCCGTCAGGTCCAGGATCTGCCCGAGAAGCTCCTCGATCACCTGGATCTCTACCTGGGCAGCCGGCGAGAAAGAGACATTCGTATCCGCGAGGGAGGCGGCGCCGTCCGCGATATTCACCGCGTGATCCCCCAGCCTTTCGAAATCTGTCACCACCTTATAATACTGGTCAAGAATTTCCACATGGTAGGATTCGTGCAGATGCGGAAGCAGCTCCACCAGATATTTGCTGACCCGGTCGGTCAGGAGGTCGATGTTTTCCTCCTCCGCGTCGATTTCCTTTTTGCGCTTCGGATCATAGGAGGCTAACAGATCAAAGGAACGGTGAATGTTGTCCTTTGAAGCCAGAAACTGTGCGAGAAGCACATTGTAGCAGCTTTTCAACGCGATGGCAGGAGTCCGGAAAAAGGCCGGGCTCAAGGCATCCAGCTTGTCCTTGTATGGGTTGTCCGGGATGACCTCTTCCTTTACCAGCTTCTGGCTGACAATGTCATAGACATTGATGAAGGGAAGCAGGACAACCGCGCAGACAATGTTGAAGGTCGTGTTTGCATTGGCGATGATGCCGGAATTGACCGTATGATCCCACAGACCGGAGAGAAACCCGGCCTGATGCAGAATCCCGACCACCACGAGAACCAGGACAGTTTTGCTCAGGTTGTACAGGATGTTGACAATACCGACCCGCCGGGCTTCCCTTACCTGGCCGATCGAGCATACAATCGCGGTGGTGACGCAGTCTCCGAGGTATATGCCGACAATGACGGGATAGACCGCCTTGAAGGTCAGAAGACCGGAAGCGGAAAAGGCCTGCAGGATACCGATGGCCGCAGAGGAGCTCTGCAGCACGAAAGCGACGGCAGCGCCGATCAGATAACCAAGCAGAAGACTGTCATGGAGCTTGAGCAGCAGAGATTCCAGAACGCCGGATTCCGTCAGCACGTTGACGGCATTGGTCATGTGCATCAGACCGGTGAAAAGAATACCGAAGCCGATGGCAATATTCCCGTAAGCTTTGGAATGCGGAAATTTCTTTCCCATGACCAGGATAATGCCGATGATCAGGGCAATCGGAGCCAGCGAAGAGGGCTTGAAAAGCTGCAGCCAGGAGCCGGCGGAGGCGTTGATGTCCATCAGCCGGATAATCTGTCCGGTGACGGTGGTGCCGATATTGGCTCCGATGATGATGCCAAGGGACTGGTGGAGAGTCAGTATTCCTGCGGCGACCAGACCGGAGGTGATGACGATGGTGGCTGTCGACGACTGGATCAGCGCCGTTACCGCCGTACCCAGAAGCAATGCCTTGAGCGGATTATTCGTTACCCTCTCCATCGCCGTCTTGAAGGTGACGGAGGATCCCTGCTTCAGACCGTCTCCCATCAGCCTCATCCCATAAAGAAACATGGCAAGGCCCCCGAAGAGCGTCAGAACATCGAAAATATTCATGGTTTTTTGCCTTTCCCCTGTTCGTAGAAAGCATCGAAAAGTTACGGCTTCAAAAAAGCCGTGTCTGTCTATTATAATCCTTCTCAGGACAAAATAAAAGTAAACATTTTGTAAAGGCGGAGTAACCATAAAGAGCAACCATAATATAAAGGATTGCTCTGCGGCAGAATATCCTTGCATTGACGGAAAATGGGAACTAAGATATACTTACAGGAACTGAAATGGATGAATTTTATGCATAATGTCATAGGAAAGGGTTATTTGCGGGATGAAAACAAGAAAATCATATATAGATTTTGTCAAAATAGCGGCCATTTATATGGTCTTATTTAATCATACCGGAACCAGGGGCTTTATGCTTTTTACGGTGAGTCAGAAATCAATACTCTATCCTGTTTATTTGTCTGCCGCAGTCTTCGTTAAGGCGGCCGTCCCTTTGTTTTTTATGTCTTCCGGGGCATTGCTGCTTGGTAAGGATGAACCTGTCAGCATAATTCTGCGAAAGCGGTTTCTGCGTTTTGCGCTTACGCTGGTCGTGTTTTCTGTGATTGTTTATGGATATAAGGTCATTCGTGGAGAGATACCGTCCTTTTCGTTTACGGGTTTTATTAAGTTATTCTATACAGGAACAATTGCGACTCCATTCTGGTATTTGTATGCCTATCTTTCCTTTATTCTGATGCTGCCCTTTTTGAGAATTCTGGCAAAAAATCTGAACAGCGAATTGTTCCGTTGGCTTCTGCTGACATATCTTTTAATGAATCTGCTGCCTGTGATCGAATTCTTATTAATGCATGGGGCTGCTCATACGAGCGATTTTTCTCTTTTTATTTCCGGCTCCGTTGTGTTTTATCCGCTTGTCGGCTATTATATTGACAGGACGCCGGTACAGAAAAAAGGAACATTTACGCTGCTTGTTTTCGCAAGTCTGATTTCTGTAGCGATAAGCTGTCTTCTGACTCATTACAAATGCACGGTGACGAATCTGTGGGATTCTGAAAACTGCCAGACATTTCTCGAAACATTTATTTTTATTCCGGCAATTACGGTTTTTTATGGATCTAAAGTTTTCTTTGCCAGACATAAGATTCCTCTCAGAGTCGAAAGTTTTTTAGCATATGCTGCCGGCCTGACCTTCGGGGTATATCTGCTGGAAAATATCTATCGGGATATGACGGTAAACGTGTATTTTGGACTGTTACCCTACCTGGGATCCTTCGTTGCCGTCAGTATCCGGACTCTGGCTGCCTGTCTCCTGGGATGTGTTGTGACTTGGGTTCTTAAACATATTCCATATTTCGGGATATTATTATCCTGATCATTCCTGATGACCGATCAAACTGGTTTTTGGATGAACTTGTACGGAATGGGAACGATATACTTTGGATGCGAAGCATATGCATAAATCATTACGGCTTGCGGAAGGCAGACTTTCATTGGCGAAGCAGGAGCCGCATCTGCTGACGTAAGGATGAAGAAGCTGATTGAATAGTGGAAAATACGGCAGAATTGCCGGCAGTTATGAAACAGATGAAATTTAGAACGAACAGGAGGACAGAATATTGAAAGAATGTAAACCGGTCAGGGAAGGAAAAGTAAGGGAAATCTACGACATTGGGGACAGCCTGGTTATGGTTGCCACGGACCGGATTTCCGCATTTGATGTCATTCTGAAAAACAAGATCAAAGATAAGGGAGTAATTCTGACGCAGATGTCCCGTTTCTGGTTTGACTATACAAAGGATATCATCCCGAATCATATGATCAGCACGGATACTGCCGATATGCCGGAGTATTTCCGCCAGGAGCGCTTTGAAGGGAGAAGCATGCTGGTGCGGAAGCTGACCATGCTGCCGGTGGAATGCATCGTCAGGGGATATATCACGGGCAGCGGATGGGCAAGCTACAAGGAAAACGGTACAGTCTGCGGTACAGCTCTGCCGGAAGGCCTTCAGGAGTGTGACAGGCTGCCGGAACCGGTTTATACCCCCAGCACAAAGGCGGAGATCGGTGAGCACGATGAAAACATTGATTTTGACAGGAGTGTACAGGTTCTGGAAAAGGAATTTCCGGGACATGGACGGGAATATGCCGAGGCGATTTCCGAAGCTGCGGTTGCATTGTATAAGAAGTGCTCGGAGTATGCGCTTTCCCGGGGGATTATTATCGCGGAC
>CACZQU010000095.1 GCA_902783305.1 uncultured Lachnospiraceae bacterium
CAGTGCAAAATGACTCCTGCGGATTGTTCCGCGCTACGCGCTCAGATCCTTCAGGGTTTTTACGAGCTGGTCTTTTCCCAGACCCACCTTCTCTCTCAGGCTCCGGATACTTCCCTGAGGGATAAATTCATCCGGAAGAGCCGCGCTCACAAACCGTTTATTCGGATGTACCCTCGAGAGATAGTAAAGGATCTGTTCCCCGCAGCCTCCGCGCCGCACATTCTCTTCAATGCAGACAAACGTATCATGATCCTGGCAGAGCTCCTCAAGTCTTTCCACGTCAAAAGGCTTGACAAACCGTACATCCACCAGAGTGATCCGGATTCCTTCCCTCTCCAGTTCCATAACCGCTTCATAGGCCGTCCGGACCATCGAGCCCACAGCCAGCACAGCTATTCCGCTTCCCTTCCGGAGCAGAACAGATTTGCCCATGACAACCGGTTCCGGTTTACTTCCGGGATAATCCCAGGCTTCCTCCTTGGAATAACGGATCGCAACGGGTCCCTCCATGCCTATGGAAGCCTGAAGCATCAAAGCCAGCTCTTTTCCTCCGGACGGAGCCATCACCGTCATCCCCGGGACAATGCTCAGGTAAGAAAGGTCAAAATCGCCCTGATGGGTCTCGCCGTCCGCTCCGACAAGTCCGGCCCGGTCTACTGCAAAAATCACATGAAGGTGCTGCATGGAAACATCGTGCATCACCTGATCGAATGCTCTCTGAAGGAAAGACGAATATACCGCAACCACCGGACACAGACCTCCCAGAGCCAGCCCCGCCGCGAAGCTGACCGCATGGCCTTCTGCAATACCCACATCAAAGAAGCGGTCCGGAAACTCTTTTGCGAAAAGGGAAAGCCCTGTTCCCCCGGGCATGGCGGCCGTAACCGCTGCCAGATCCGGGTTTTCCCTCCCCAGCCGGACAATCTCTTCAGAGAAACAGTCCGTATACGTCGGAGCCGTCTGCGGGAATAAAGGCTCTCCCGTCTTGATATCAAAGGGGCCTGTTCCGTGAAAACGCTCCGGGTTCAGGGTCGCCGGTCCATAGCCATCCCCTTTCCTGGTCAGCACATGAACGATAACAGCTCCCTCCACCCGTTTTGCCTCATTGAACAACCTCATCATCTGACGCATATTATGTCCGTCAACCGGGCCAAGATAGGTAATCCCCATGTTTTCAAACAACATACCCGGAATAATCAGCTGCTTGATGCTGCTCTTTGTCCTGCGGACGGTATCGACAATGGTTGTTCCTACATTGGGAACCTTCTCCAGACCTTTCGTCACTGCCAGCTTGAAGCCCGTGTAGTATTCCGCTGTACGGATGGCGCTCAGATAAGTTGACATCCCGCCGACATTTCTGGAAATCGACATCCTGTTGTCATTCAATACAATGATAAAATTTGTCTTCAGCTCCGCAGCATTATTGAGTGCCTCGAACGCAAGACCTCCGGTCAGTGCTCCGTCTCCGATGACGCTGACAACCTGGTAATGCTTTTTCCGGATATCTCTTGCCCGCACATAGCCAAGTCCTGCGGAAATCGAATTGGAGCTGTGCCCTGAGTCAAAGGCATCACAGGGGCTCTCCGACCTCTTCGGAAAACCGCTGAGTCCTCCTTCCTGGCGCAGCGACACAAAATCCTCCTTTCTTCCGGTAAGAATCTTGTGGCTGTATGCCTGATGTCCAACGTCCCAGATCAGCTTATCTTCCGGAAAATGCAGGACATTGTGCAAGGCCAGTGTAAGCTCTACCACCCCGAGATTAGAAGCCAGATGGCCTCCGGTCTTACTGACCGAATGAATCAGGAAATCCCGTATCTCCTCCGCCAGAGCAGGAAAATCTTCCAGGGCAATACGATGAATATCATTTGGTTTCCGGATCCTGTCGAGTATCATATCGCACACCTCATGTCTCAAAGGCTGTCTGTAACCGTTCCGTCATCGTTTCCTTCGCGGTTACTGTTTTTAATAACACCGTCTTGCCAGATGATTCACATATTCTTCAAGAAAAGTCGTGTCCACATCCAGTTCTTTCAAAAGACTGACAGCCTCCTCGGTCAGTTTTTCTACCTGCTCCCTTGATTCGTCCAGCCCATGCAGCACAACATATGTTGTCTTATTGTTTTTTTCATCGCTGTGAATCGTTTTTCCCAGGGTTCCTTCCTCTCCCACAATGTCAAGAATGTCATCCACGATCTGGAAAGCCATTCCGATCCTTGAAGCAGCCTCGCAGACTGTCCATACCTCCTTCTGAGAGGCCCCGGCCAGAATTGCCCCGGACATCATCGATGCTTCAATCAACGCGGAAGTCTTGTTTTCGTACACATAAAGCAGCATATCTTCGTCGATCAGTTTTCCTTCATTCTCCACATCTACGCTCTGGCCGCCCAGCATCCCCCGGATCCCGGCCTTCTGCGCGATAAGGGACAATGCTCTCGCCACAAGTCGTAAATCCACCGGAAGGGAAAAAGCAGACAGCATGACCTCGTACGCCTGATTGAGCAGAGCATCTCCGGCAAGAATGGCTATCGCTTCCCCATATTCCTTGTGTGTCGTCGCCTTTCCCCTGCGCAGATCGTCATTGTCAAGCGCAGGCAGATCATCATGTACCAGGGAATGGGTGTGGATCATCTCCATTCCGGCCATGAACGGCTCAATTTCATGCCCCTGTCCTCCGAACATCCGGTAGGTTTCCTCCATCAGAACCGGACGCATTCTCTTTCCCCCGGCAAGCAGGCTGTAATTTACAGCCTCTGCCAGTGTCCGTGTATATCCTGATTCTTCTGCCAGCGCTTCCCTGAAAATCCGCTCTGCCTTGGCCGTCCTGCTTTTCAGTTCCTCCTCAAAATTCATGATAAGACCCATCCTCTCCGATCTGAAGCATTTTCTTTTCCACAGTGTCCAGCTTCCCGCTGCAATACTTCAGAAGCTCCATACCCTGCTCATAATAGGAAAAAGCCTCTTCAAGAGGCGTATCTTTGTCTTCCAGTTTATCCGCCAGGCGTTCCAGCGCAGCAAAAGCCTCCTCCAGGCTTTGCTCCCTCTCACCCTCCGGAACCGGTTTTTCTCCGTCTTCCATTAACCGATCTGGTGTCACTGCATCCATCTTTTCTTTCCCTTCATGTTCAGGCCTTGTTTATCGTCATTCCATCTTCCAGGACCTTTGTCACCTTCGCTGCAAGCTCACCGTCTGTGAGCCGGATACGGATCCCGCTTCCTTCCGGTGCCTGGGAAACAGAGGTAACCACCTCTCCTTCCATTGTCCTGACATAGGAATATCCTGCCGCAAGACGCTTCACAGGAGACAAGCCTTCCAGCCTTCCGGCAAGAAGGAGAAGTCTCCGGCGTCCCGCATCGATTCTCCCCTGCATCTGTGTCCTGAACAGATCCTGAAGATCCGCAAGGCGCTGCTGCCTTGACCTGAGCAAAGACTCCGGAGAGACCAGAAGAAGCTTCATTCTCATTGCGGAGAGACGGTTTCTCTCCCACAGCATCCGGGAATTCATCGCCCGGCCTATTTTATCTCTCAGGGAATCCATATGCGCCATCACGGCAGCCATATCATCTACTGCAAGCTCCGCGGCAGCTGAGGGCGTCGGTGCCCGAAGATCCGCAGCAAAATCCGCTATGGTAAAATCCGTCTCATGTCCTACCGCCGAGATCACCGGAGTATGACAGGCAAAAATCGCCCTGGCGACCTTTTCTTCATTAAATGCCCACAGATCCTCCAGGGAGCCGCCTCCACGTCCCACAATGATCGTATCCACACCAAGACGGTCCAGGCATTCAATCCCTTTCACAATACTGTCTGCCGCTCCCTCCCCCTGTACCTGGGCAGGATAGAGAATGATCTCAAGCCAGGGATTTCTCCGCAGGGAGACATTCCGGATGTCCTGGACGGCTGCGCCTGTCGGGGCAGTCACTACGCCAAGCCGGCGGATATAGCGGGGAATCGGCGATTTGTAGGAAGGATCAAACATCCCCATTTCTTCAAGCTCGCTCTTGAGCCGTAAAAATTTCTCATACAGTATACCTGTACCGGCAAGGGAAATCCTCCTGGCATACAACTGATATTTCCCGTCCCGCTCGTAAACATCAATACTCCCGCTGACCACCACATGATCGCCATCCTTCATTCTGAAGGAAAGACCACTCCGTGAGCCTGCGAACATCACTCCCTGAAGCGTCCCTCCCGCATCCTTGAGTGAGAAATACAGATGCCCGCTGGAATGATATTTGCAGTTTGAAACCTCTCCCTCCACGTCGATCGAGCGCAGAAGATAGTCCTGGGTAAATATCGACTTGACATACCGGTTCACCTGGCTGACGGTATATACCTGTCCGCTCATCCGGACGTAACGGGTTTCCCGCCTCCCCGGGACGTAAACCCTCTCTCCCTGGCGATCTTGCCCAAAACCCCGTTGGTGAATTCTCCGGAGGACTCGCCTCCATAGGTTTTCGCCAGCTCCACTGCTTCATTAATCGCCACAGAAGCCGGCACCAGATCGTCATGATCAATCTCATACACTGCCAGTCTGAGGATAGACAGATCTACTTTCGACATACGCGTCGTCTTCCAGCCCTCACTGGCTTTATCCAGAATTTCATCGAGCTGCCGGATCATGCCGGTCACAGCCGTAAACTTATTTCTGATATACTCCAGCTCATCATCCCGGGCGCCTTCAATACCTGCAAGGTATTCGGTGATCTGGCTGGCCAGCTCCTCCTCGGGATGGAAATTCATTAAAAACAATAATTTAAAGATATGCTCTCTTTTTTCGTGCTGGCGCATGGCCCCTCCCGCGTTAACCTTCTTTCTTTTTCGTGTCCATCTGAACACCGGCGATATGGATATTCACATTCCTCACCCCAAAACCAGTCATATTTTCGACGGAGGACTTTACCTTTTCCTGAACCTGATGACCCGTCTCCACAATATTGTGACCATACTCCATGACCAGGTCCAGAACGATATCCACCATCCTGTCATCCAGAGTAATCTTTACCCCTCTGGAAAGATTTTTGGCTCCGACTTTTCCCACCATGTCATACGTCACATTGCCGGCAAGAGATGCCACACCATCCACCTCAGTAGCGGCAAGGGCAGCCACTACGGTAATTGCTTCGTCGGCTATATATACCTGGCCGATTCCTTCCAGATCCCGGACTTTATATGCCGTTCTTTTTTCTGCCATATTTCGCACTCCTCCTGACAACGGTCTGATGAGGTTCATTCGCAGCTGTTCAGCCTGACCGCACAGCTGTGCTGTTACTGCTTCAGCAAAATAATAACACTTGTTTCATTATATCAAAAAAAGGGCTTTATGAAAAGCCCTTGGAACCCCTTTTACTCTGCGTCCCGGCTCACTTCAGCCAATACCAGTCCGGGATTGCGGTCAAGGGTCATCTGGATGCTCCAGGAGTTGACCCACAGAAGGAGCGGATTCCCTTTCATATCCACGACCCGCTTCATATCCGAAGTGCCGGAGATATCCTCCACTCTTTTTTCATCCTTGTTCACAATCCATCGGATATGCTCGTAGGGAAGCATTTCCAGGTTGATATCCACGTTGTATTCGTTCTCCAGCCGGTATTTGAGTACGTCAAACTGAAGCACGCCCACCACGCCCACGATGATTTCCTCCATCCCGGAAGCCAGCTCCTGGAAAATCTGGATGGCTCCCTCCTGAGCGATCTGTGTAATTCCCTTGACAAACTGCTTTCTTTTCATGGTATCCAGCTGCCGCACCCTCGCAAAGTGTTCGGGGGCAAAAGTAGGAATTCCTTCAAAAGCGAAGCGGTAACCCGGAGTACAGACGGTATCTCCAATGGAAAAAATGCCAGGATCAAAAACACCGATGATATCGCCGGCATAAGCCTCATCCACCACATGCCTTGATTCCGCCATCATCTGCTGAGGCTGCAGCAGCCTCATATTCTTATTTCCCTGCACATGATAGATCTCTTTCTGGGCGTCAAAGCGGCCGGAGCACACCCGCATGAAGGCGATCCTGTCCCTGTGGGCTTTGTTCATATTTGCCTGGATTTTGAAAACAAAGGCGGAGAACACATCCTCCATAGGATCGATCACTCCCTCATCGGATTTACGGGGAAGCGGAGATGAAGTCATCTTCAGAAAATGCGTCAGGAAGGTCTCCACACCGAAATTCGTGAGAGCAGAACCGAAAAAGACCGGAGTCAGTTCTCCCTTGCTCACCTTTTCCTGGTCGAAATCCGCGCTGGCCCCGTCAAGAAGCTCGATCTCCTCGAGAAGCTGTTCCTTCTGCTCCGGATCCATCACTGTGTCTGCTTCAGGATCCTCAAGGCTTACCTCCTCAAACGTTCCCTCCCTGGTCCCTTTCTGGGTGTCCTTAAAGGTCAGGATCCGGCGGGTATTCCTGTCATATACGCCGCGGAATTTCTTTCCGGATCCGATAGGCCAGTTGACAGGGCAGGTGGCAATTCCCAGCTCTTTCTCGATCTCGTCCAGAAGGTCAAAGGTATCGTTCGCATCCCTGTCAAGCTTATTGATAAAAGTAAAAATCGGGATATGGCGCATTACGCATACCTTGAAAAGCTTACGGGTCTGAGCTTCCACACCCTTGGACCCGTCAATGACCATCACTGCGGAATCCGCTGCCATCAGAGTGCGGTACGTATCCTCTGAGAAATCCTGATGTCCGGGTGTATCAAGGATGTTAATGCAATAACCGTCATAATGGAACTGGAGTACCGAAGAAGTGACGGAGATTCCCCTCTCCTTCTCGATCTCCATCCAGTCAGACACGGCATGTCTGGCCGTCGCCTTTCCCTTGACACTTCCTGCCAGATTAATGGCTCCGCCGTAAAGCAGAAATTTCTCTGTCAGCGTTGTTTTTCCCGCATCCGGATGGGAAATTATAGCAAATGTGCGTCTTTTTGATATCTCTTTTGTCAGATCTCCCACTAAGTATCCTCCTGTACACATGCGCCGGTGAGTTACCGATTTGACATAGACCTGTAACCGGCCTCCAGCAGAAAGCGGGAAGGCTCGCATTCCGTCTCATACCGCCGCCGGACAAAACACAGATTCAGGTTTTTTCTTGCCCGTGTCATTCCCACATAAAAAAGCCGCCGTTCTTCCTCAATCGCGTCGGGAAGCACCGCTTTTCGATAGGGAATGCTTCCTTCATTCACATTCAGAATATAAACCGTGTCATATTCCAGTCCTTTCACAGAATGAAGGGTCGCCAAAGTCACTCCCTCTGTCTTCTGTTTCTGCTTCCTGGCCTGCTCCTTCAGTTCACGGGCATAGTCTTCCATATACGCGGTCCAGGAATCCACGCTGGCATACCCTCTGGCACTCTCGTGAAGCCGGTCAAGCACATCCATCAGATCATCCGGCTTCATTCTGCGGTACCCGGCGTATTCCCTCAGATAATCCTCGTATCCGGCCGCTTTACGGATATAGGTTATCGCCCCATAAGGAGCCATATTGTGAAGCTCTGCCAGATCCTTGCGAAGATTCCGGATTCTTGACTTCATCCAGACTTTATCCTGGTAATAAGCTTCCAGCCGGTTGAAATCAATTCTGGTTTCTCCGGCCTCCTTCACAGAAGCTGCCATCACCGCCTGCCGGGACAGATAGCGGTTCGGACGGTTCATGACCGCAAGAAAATCAGAACGCCGGGGAACCTCCCCCGCGAGGGACAGATAACACAGAAGATCTCTGCAGATCCAGTGCTGAAACAGATTGGGAAGGGATTCCTTCATCATAAAAGGAATTCCCAGGTTCATCAAAGCCCCCACAATTCCTTCCGCCTCCTGATTTGTCCTGAAAAGAAGGGCGGTATCCTCCAGCCCTTTCCCTTCCTCAAGCTTCTTTTTCAGCAAGGAAGCCACATGGGAGAACTGCTCTCTGGGATTGGCATAGATACGGATTCCCACCGGATCCCCTTCCGGATTAGGCGTTGTCAGTTCTTTCTGAAAACGTTTGCGGTTCTTTCCGATAACCTCCGCTGCTGTCTGCAGGATATTTCCTGAACAGCGATAATTGACATTGAGCAGCACCCGGCGCGCTTCGGGATAATCCGAACAAAAGCCCAGCATAATCTCCGGGTTTGCACCCCGGAAATGATAGATGGACTGATCATCGTCACCGACGATGAAAAGATTGTCCAAAGGTGCAGCCAGCAGGCGCACAACTTTGTACTGCATCGGACTGATATCCTGGAATTCATCGACGAGAATATACCGGAATTTCTGTCTCCAGGCATTCAGAATATCCTCCCGGCGGATCAGAAGGTCATAGCAGCTCACGATCATATCGTCGAAATCCAGTTTTCTTCTGGCCTTCAGTATTTTTTCATAGCTTTGATAGACCTGGGTAAAGATCTCGTCCGGACAGCTGGCAGAGTGATAATGCTCAATCGCAATATTTCCCGCTTTCACCAGGCTGATTTCCCGGATCAGATCCTCCAGGAAATCCCCTTCAAGCATCTGGGGATCCGCCGTTTCCGTCACGATCTGCCTGAGAATCGCGGTTTTCTCTTCCCCGGTCAGGATATTGTCTGCCTGAAAGCCATATGCTGCTTTCAGAATCCCATAGAAAACACCGTGAAAGGTGCCAAAGGTGACTCCGTTTCCCGCCATCCCCGCTGTCTTTGCGAACCGCTCTTTCATTTCCTTTGCCGCCATCCTGGAAAAAGTCACGACCAGAATGTGATCCGGGCTTACCCCTCCTTCAAGAATCATGCTGGCTGTCCTGCCGGCGATGACGGAAGTTTTTCCTGAGCCCGGCCCTGCAAGAACCATCATCGGCCCATCCAGGTGGGAAATCGCTTCCTTCTGAGCGGAATTGAGAGTCATTTCTGCTCTCCTGACGCTTCCTTCAATCTCCCCAGCGCGGTTTTCAGACGGGCAATGGACTCCTCTTTTCCAAGGATTTCCATGATCTCCGTCGCTCCTGCGGGGGTCATCTGTTTTCCGGAAAGCGCCACACGGATCGGCCACATCACATATCCGGTCTTATATCCCTTTTCAGAGCCAAACGCGCAAAGTGCTTCATAAAGAGCGTCATTACGGTAATCTTCCTGCGCCTCCAGCAGGGGAAGAACCTTTTCAATAAGGGCTTCCGAATCCTCCGGAGTCTGTTTTGATTTTTTGTTGCGGTACATCTCCAGATCATATTCCAGGGGCTCAGCAAAGAAATCAACAATACCTGAAATATCCTGAAGGGTTTCAATCCGGGTCCTGACCATTGCGCTGATCTTCCGGAAATCAAAGTCCTTCCCGGGAAGAGCTTCCTTCAGGTAGGGAAGTGCCTTTTCATAGAACACCTCCGGATCCATCTTTTTGAAGTATTCTCCGTTCACCCAGCGGAGCTTTCCGATGTCAAAGACTGCGGGAGATTTATTGATATGATGATAGTCAAATTTCTCCACCAGCTCCTTCAGGCTGAAAATCTCCTGGTTATCCGCAGGGCTCCATCCCAGAAGCGCGACATAGTTCACGATGGCTTCCGGAAGGAAGCCCTGATCCATCAGATCCTCAAAGGAGGAATGTCCGCTTCGTTTGGAAAGCTTGGCATGCGTTTCATCGGTAATCAGGGGGCAATGGACATAAACCGGAATATCCCATCCAAAAGCCTCATAAATCCGGTTATATTTCGGGGAAGAGGAAAGATATTCATTTCCCCGTACCACATGAGTGATTCCCATCAGATGGTCATCGACTACATTGGCAAAATTGTATGTGGGGTAACCATCGGACTTAATGAGAATAAGGTCCTCCAGTTCTTCGTTGTTCACCTGGATGTCCCCATAAATGACGTCCCTGAAAACTGTCGTCCCCTCTGTCGGCATATTAAACCGGATCACATGCGGTTCGCCCGCCTTAAGTCTTCGTTCTACTTCTTCCCTGGGAAGGGAAAGGCACCTTTTGTCATAGAGGGAAATCTCTTTGCCGTCTACGACCCGTTTCATGGATTCCAGCTCCTCCTGCCCGCAGAAGCAGCAGTAAGCGTCCCCTTGTGCAATCAGCTGATCCGCATATTTCTGATAGATTCCGGCTGCCTGTCTCTCGCTCTGTACATAGGGGCCGACACCTCCATCCTTGTCGGGTCCTTCGTCGTGATCCAGTCCGGCAAGATCAAGGGTCCGGTTGATGATGTCTACTGCACCTTCAAAAAAACGGACCTGATCCGTATCTTCGATCCGGAGAATAAAATCCCCTCCCTCATGCCTGGCGATAAGATAAGCATATAAAGCAGTTCTCAGATTCCCGACATGCATCCTGCCCGTCGGGCTGGGCGCAAATCTGGTACGAATTTTTTCCATGATTCCAAAATTCCTTTCCTCATCGATAAATGACAGTTCCTACCCTTATCCCCCGCGAGTGAAACGGACTGCCGGTTGTGAAGATAAGCCGCGGGATATGCAGCTGCGCTGAACTCCTGCCTGCGGCTGCA
>CACZQU010000096.1 GCA_902783305.1 uncultured Lachnospiraceae bacterium
AAGGGATTATCATCACTGTCGGGGATGAAGAATGACCCCCATACCTTCCGGAAGAGCCGCTGGCAAAGGCAACAGGGGACAGCCTGCAGGGGAATGTCCTGACAAAAGACCTTTATGCGGAAGCATCCATGAAATATGAGATACACCACATCCATGTCCTGCACAGATGGAAGAACCCGCTTATCCGGAAAACATGGGTGGAAGCGGTTGGCGGACAGAATTACCATGAGTCTGAAGTGAACGGTCTTGGGAACCTGATTACCAGTATTGTTCTGGCTGCCGGAAAAGAGGAAACAGGCGTTCAGGCAGGCAAAGGTTTGATTTCCTGGTAAAAAGGGAGCCCTGAGTCGTAAAGATTTACTGAGTATTGGAACAGGTTTAGTAAACGTTAAAGCCTGCCATGTCAGCCGGACATACATGACCAGGCACGGGGCAGGGCGCATTGAAACGGATTGCGGAATAGAACGGATGCTGCACCGGAGTCATACAGGACTAAAGAAGGAGATGATACGATGAGATCAAAACTGGTTTTTGCTCTTGCCATGGCGTTGTCATTATCACAATGCCAGCCATGCGTATGCTCTGAGTTGTACCAAGAAAAGATAAAAGAGTTTCTGGAGGTACAAAGTGATGCTGCAGGGGGTACAGATCTGGATTCAGGTACAGACCTGGCTGAGAATGGCGGATATGATGTACCACAGGCAGATATGCAGCTGGTGGAGAGGAAGATTACCAGCCCGGCCTTATCCAATGCTGTTGTTGGAAGGACGATAGTCCCTGAAAACTGGGACATCAAAGTGACAGACCTGATGATAGGGACGGAATCCATAACATGCCCTAACGCAGTGTGGGTTACCATCTCGGATCCGGAAGGGAAATGTGAACTCACCTTCATCTCACGCAGGGAGTTTGAAGAGAAAAGCATGAATCTCATGGGCTACATCACACATACGGAGGACGATGTGTATGACTTAAGCGGAATGATGCATACCCTGGATTACCGGGAAGCGGATGAAGCTTGCGACCTCATGGCAAAGATCCTTTACGGAGACGGGCTTTCCTGCATCGGAAAGAAAGAATACTCTGAGGAAGAACTGGACAACCTGCAAAAAGCCAGGGATGATTATCACACATTCATCCAGGAAAAGGTCAGGAAAGCCGGAGGTGAGAAATCAGGAGAAAACCTTTCATGGACCGATGTCACAGCCGCGCAGAAAACATATGTTTCCGGCAATGACAAAATCACCGTCAATCTTTTGAGTGCCGGATACCAGCTGGATAATGATTTTTCAGGGACCCATACCATTTTCTGGGCAATGCCTGCTGTCTGTGCCATTAAAACTTCTGCGCAGGCTCATGATGAATACCAGGAACTGTTCTCTGTTTTCTGCCAGTTTACATCCGTTTCCCAGGAATATGAACAGCTGCGGAGCCAAAACTCGCAGAAGCTTGTGCAGGAATTCACCAAGGCATGGAACTCCGGCGTTACCTATTACCCTTCTGCAGAAAGCTGGGAAAACAATGAGGATGCAACAGTCAATTCAGGGGACACGTACAGTTCTGCTGATGCATGGGATGACTATATCCGGGGCGAAACAGATTACACGACCGGCGATGGTTCACATATCAAAATCTCAAATGATTATGACCATGTGTTTGAAGGAGACAACGGGAATATTTATGCCGGAAGTTCAGCGGATGGACCAGCTGGCAGCGAGGAACTGGATCCGACCCGGATCGGAGACTGAAAAGGGGTTATTATTCACCGCCCAGCCGCAAGCGGCTGGGTCTGCTCTCCTCATTCGGAATCCGCGCCTGTCGGCGCTTTTCCGCCCTGCCGAAGGCAGGGCTGGATTCCTCATGTGGAGAGCAGACCCTGTATGAATGCATAAAATGTCCCGCTCGTGCAAGCACGGTGTGCCATTTTATGCATTCATACGGCCGTGAATAGTAACGTAGAAGATGACAGAAGAAACATAACGGTGCTGCGGATTCCCGACAGCCTTCTATATGAGGAGGTGTGAAGCTATGAAAACCCGGACAGCAGACCGGTCAGGGAAAGCCCGGATTCTCAGCGCTGCAGCGTATAAACGGCCGGTGCTTTTCCGGCGGATCCTGTTCCTGATGATACTGGCATGCTGCCTGATCTTCCAAGGCTGTAAGCAGGAAGAGACCGTCTCCAAAGAACCCGCTCTTCTGATGGGCTTCAGCCAGCTGGGCTCTGAGAGCTCCTGGCGCATCGGCAACACACGGGATATTGAAGAGCAGGCGGAGGCCTACGGTGTAAGCCTGATGATGGAAAATGCCAACCAGAAGCAGGAAAACCAGATCGCCGCCATCCGGCGTTTTATCGCTTACCGGGTGGATGTGATCGCGTTTTCTCCTATCGTGGAAGAGGGCTGGGATAATGTTTTGCTGGAGGCCAGACAGGCAGGCATCCCGGTGATCCTTGTGGACCGGGATATCAGAACCGGGATCGAGGGGCTTACAGCTTGCCTCATTGGCGCGGATTTCTATCAGGAGGGTGTGCAGGCGGCGGAATATCTTATCCGTAAGGCTGATGCGCTGGAGATGGATCATGTGCGCATAGTCGAAATCAC
>CACZQU010000097.1 GCA_902783305.1 uncultured Lachnospiraceae bacterium
TACTTGCAGCAGTCATGATGCTGGCAATGAGCACGGTTGCGTTCGCAGCTGAACCTACCACCCCGGAGATTGTCATCAAGGCAGCGTCAACCCAGGCTGAGGGTGCAACGGATACGACCGAGTATACCTGGTACCGTATTTTTGAGGCGGATATCGATGAGGATCCCACCCAGTCCGGCGCCGCTCAGAGTGGTGGTAAAGTAGCTTACTATGTGGATTCCTCCTCAAAAGCAGAAGCCATTGAGGGAACAGGCCTGTTTGAAGTTACCCGCTTAGGGACAACGGATAAGTGGTATGTCGCGCTTAAAGACGGAAAAGATGCCGAAGATATCGAGACGGCATTTGCCGCTATGGATAAGAGTGCTTTTGCCACCGGTACTTTCAGCCAGAGTGCCCCCGGCCAGACCGCGACTTCCGGAGAGGTTGCTCCCGGTTACTATTACATTGTTTCGACCGCCGGTATGAATGCGGTTATTCAGACCCTGACCAAAGTCGAAATCGATGAGAAGAACACTTTCCCGACTACTGACAAAACCAGACCGGAGACTGACGCATCCGCGCAGATTGGGGACATCATCACTTATACCCTTACAGTAGTAGTTCCTGCATCCGCAAATGATGAGATTGTCTTAACGGATACCATGACGGGTGGCCTTACATTTAAGGAAATCACTTCTGTGAAGAACAGTGACGGTGATGACGTTGCTTACACTCCTCAGAATGCAGATGCTGAACATCAGACCTTTACTTTAACCTTTGCTAAAGCAGCGGTTGAGGCGAACAGGGGTAAGACTATTACCATTGAATATAAAGCAATCCTGAATGAAAACGCTTTTACGTCTTATATGAACACTAATGAAGTTAAGATTAACTATGGCAACAAATACGAGAGCAAACCTAAAGAGGTTACAACTACTACCCAGGCATTCCGGTTTGATAAGGTTGATGGGACCAGCCAGGGTACAAAGCTTCCCGGAGCTGTGTTTGAACTCCGGCGGGATGGAAAAGCTCTGGATCTTGTTTCATTAGGAAATTTATATGGCTCCAACATGGATGTGTATCGGATTGCTGTGGAAGGTGATCAGACCACAGTTACCTCCATTACGACTACCGGAAATCAGGTAGCTATCCTCGGTGTTGACGCGGATATTACCTATCAGCTTGTTGAGACCGACCCGCCGACCGGATACAACCTTCCCGCGAATCCGAGCATCGATGTGACGCCGACGACAAATAATATGTACTATATTAAAGTTTTGAATGAAAAGGGGACCGTCCTTCCTTCCACCGGCGGCATGGGCACCACCCTGTTCTATCTCTTTGGTGCAGCCCTTGTTCTTGGCGGCGCTGTGATCCTGGTTACCAGAAGACGTATGGGAGATTGATAATTTTTAAGGCTTGCTGAAAAAAACAAGGCTTGAAAAGGATCATTCATCCGATAATAACCAAAAGGGCTCCGGCATTCCGCCGGAGCCCGGAATGGAAGAAACAGCAGGATGGGAAAAGACATTGAGAAATGGTAGAAACAGAAGAACAACGCTTCTGCTGGTGCTCTGCATAGTTTTGGGTCTGGGCCTCATCCTGTATCCGGGTTTTTCCGAGCGATGGAACAGAAAACGGCAGGGCAGGGCAATTGCTAAATATACGGCTGCTGTGGAGAACGGCGATAGCGAAGAGCAGGAGTTGATGCTGGAAAATGCCCGGGAATATAACAAGATGATTGCGGAAAAGGGAATTGACCTGGCTCCCGAGCATTTTGATGCGGCTCTTTATGAGTCGGAGCTTTCCATGAACGGGATGGATACGATGTGTTATATCGATATTCCCCGGGTAAATGTCAATCTCCCTGTTTATCATGGCACTTCGGAAGCGACCATGCAGGTGGCGGTTGGGCATCTGGAGGGAACCTCTCTTCCCGTGGGAGGAGAAAGCACCCACTGTGTGCTGACCGGGCACCGCGGACTTCCGACGGCAAGGCTGTTTACCGATTTGGACCAGCTTCAGATAGGCGATATATTTACCCTGTATACGCTGAAAGAAGAACTGGTCTACCAGGTAGATCAGCTCCGGGTTATTGAACCGTATGACCTTTCTACCATCCAGATCGAGCCGGGAAAGGATCTCGTATCACTGATTACCTGCACGCCTTACGGTATCAATACCCAGAGACTGGCCGTCCGGGGGAGGAGAATTGATTCTCCGCTGGCTGGGCCGGAAGAAAAGGCGGGCATTAACGGCAAGTATACTTCCGACGCCACCCAGATCGATCCTTCGGGTGCGGCTCCCGTGATTGCGGCCCCACTGCTGATACTGGTGCTGGCGGTAATCTCCATTAGGAACCGGAGAAACCGGGCCCTGAAGCGCCGGGCACTGGAGAAGCTTCTGGAGGAAGGAATTACAGTATAATAACGGAATCAGGATTCCGGGAACTTTGAGGTGATGCAGAATGAGGAGACGTTTGACTGACTTATTGCTCGTTCTCATCATTTTGACCGGCCTGGCTGTGTTTTTCTATCCCTCCTTCAGTAACTACTGGAACTCTCTTCATCAAAGCCGAGCCATCGCGGGGTACGCGGAAGCGGTGGCGGATATTGAGAACGAGAGATATGACGAACTTTTAAACGAAGCAAGAGAGTACAACCGCGGGCTCATGGAAAAGCCCTTTTCCCTGGAGCTCAGCGATGAAGAAAAAGAAATTTACAGCGGGAAGCTGAGAATTTCCGAAGACGGGATGATGGCATTTATAGACATCCCGAAGATTAACTGCTCATTGCCGATTTACCATGGCACGGAGGAGAATGTTCTCCAGATAGCCATAGGACACCTGGAGGGAACATCCCTTCCGGTGGGAGGACCCGGCACCCACACAGCCCTTTCGGGGCATCGGGGGCTGCCGAGCGCAAGATTATTTACGGACCTGGATAAACTGGTGGAAGGTGATATTTTCACCATCCAGGTGCTGGATGAAATATTGATTTACGAAGTGGATCAGGTCCTGACGGTTCTGCCGGATGAGCTGGATTCTCTTCGGATTGAGCCGGACAGGGATTATTGTACGTTAATTACCTGTACCCCGTATGGAATTAATACCCACCGCCTGCTGGTCAGGGGACATCGGACAGACAGTTTCTTTGAGGTGGAGAAACAAACAACGGTTCGCTTCAGAGCAGATGCGGGCTGGGTAGAGGAAACTATCGTGGGTATTTCGGTCGCTGCGCCGCTGCTTTTCCTGCTAATCTTATGTTTGGCAGGAAGGACCTGGCTCAGGAACCGGGAAAACAGAAGACGAAGATTGGCGGGACTGATGCCGGTATGGTACCAGGAACCGAAAAAATAAATGATTGTATCCGGGAGATTGTATGGAGTTAAGCGCAAAAGAACTGAAACGGCTGTCCAGGCTGGATCTGATGGAGCTTCTTTTGAAGGAAGTCCGGAAAAATCAGGAGCTGGAAGCCCGGAATGCCGAACTGGAAGAGAAGCTGAAGAGCCGGGAGATTCTTCTTTCCGACGCGGGCAATATTGCCGAGGCGGCCCTCCGGCTGAACGGAATTTTTGAAACAGCCCAGAAAGCGGCGGACGATTACCTGGCCAATGTGAAACGGCTGGCCGGAAGCCGGGATATGACGCCGGCCGGTCCGGCTTCGGAATCCACGGAATCTGCGGAGTCCGCAGGATCCGGAGAGGAGTAAACGGTCATGGCGAGAAGCAGAAAGAAGGAGCTGCCGTTTCCCTCGGAA
>CACZQU010000098.1 GCA_902783305.1 uncultured Lachnospiraceae bacterium
AAGCCAGACGGCCTTTGATGACTTTTCCTTTCCCGTCGCCCTGATAGTATTTTCCGTTATCGGCCTTGCGGGCAATATTGATACAGAGGAAGCCGCCCGGAGAAAGGAGGTAATAATCATTTCCTTTCACCTTCGTATCCAGCTTTGTCGCAATATGCCCATGCTCCCTTTTCTGCCCGATCGTTGAAGAAGCTTTGGAAAAATAGCGCCAACGCTCCTTTCCTTTAACCGTGTCCTTCAGCCATCCGTTGTGGAACATCTCACCGGGAATTCCGTTACTGTTTTTCGCCGGGTCGAAATAATAGCTGCAGGTCTTTCCGGAGGAGCCCGTCAGCTTTATCGTACCGGTACGGGGCTTCCCCTGTGAATTCAGACAGTAATAGACTCCCTTCTGTATCCGGAAATAGCCCGTGTAGCTCCCGTTGTTTTTCTCCTGTGCGTGAAGCTGCTTCACGCTGACAAACCGGCCTTCTGTATCATAATAGGAGAAAACACCGTTCGCCGCATCCCAGCGCCAGCAGTTCCGCAGGGCCTGACCATAGCCGGAATTCCATGGCGTTTTTTCCACAGCAGAATCTGAACCGTCCGGTTTTGCTTCCCCATATGTCTGGAAGTAATAGGAAGCACCTTGTGTTTCCTGCGGTCCGTAAAGCATCACCCCGTCACTGTCAAACAGATATCTTCCGGTGTGTGTACTGCCGTCCTCCCTGACCGTTGAAATCCGGACCACGCCGTCGCTTAAGGTATAATAAGAGCCGCTTCCTGCCTGAAGCCCCACCGGAGCAGCTGCTTCTTCAGGAGTGCCCTCAGGAATCTCCTCCACCACAAAGGCTTCGTCCGTTTCCTGTGCAGCCCACCGGTTTTCCTCAGCTTCCTCATCCACTGTCTCTCCCGCCGCGGAGTTGATCCCGTCAGCCTGCGGATTTTCCCCGTCCTCCGGCAGCTGCAGATCTGCGGACTCCTGACCCGGAGCTTCCTGTACTTCCTCCTGTGTTTCCGGTGCGGAAGCTTCCTCCGTCTCATCCGGAGAAAGAAGCTCCCCGGCTTCTTCCGGATTTTCCACGGAGTCAAACAGTCCGTCAGCATCCGGCGTCATCATCCCGGAAAAATCTTCTTCGGTGCCGGACTCATCTGCCGGAGGATATTCCTCCAACATAGCTCCATCCTGCACCAGAACAAATTCTTCAGCCGCAGCTCCCACCGGCATCAGATCGTATTCCTCCTGCGAAATGAATTCCTCCTGCGCGGCGTATTCCTGCTGCAGAGCGGTTTCCTGAGCCGGAAGATCCTCCTGCGAAATGATCTCCTGCTCCGGAACAAGCTCCTGCAGATAAAGTCCTTCATCCGATACCGCCGGATCCGGGACAAAAGCGTCCTGTCCATTTTCCCCGGCAGGAAGGAATTCCTTTACCTCCATCTGTGCTTCCCGGCCATCCTCCCCGGAAGTAAACAAATCCGAGTCATCCGACACGGTTTCCTCTGCAGGCTCTGAAAACGGATCCGGAAAATCCTCCAAAGCTGCTTCCGGATCACCGGACAGAAACACTTCCGGTAAAGCAGCGCTTTCCTCTGCAGGCACAGCTTCATCTGGTTTCTCTTCGTCAGCCTGCTTGCTCCTGGCGGCCGCTTTTTTCAGACGATACTTTCTGGTGGTTCCTATTCTCTCCCAGTCCGTGTAAGAAACGCGGATCGTTTCGGACGCTCCCACCTGCCCGGTGACAGAGTACTCCTCGTCCTGGAAAAATAAAACCGCATCCGTCTCAGGCTCCTCATCACCAGCGGTCAGAAGCTGTTCATCCTCTATGTTTTCCACCGCAGGAATATCCTGGGGCTCCGGAACATCAGCACCTGACCCCGAATCTTCCCAGACAGCATCTGCTGCACTCTCCCCGGAGATAAAACCCGCGCCTTCCTCCTGCAGCCCATCTCCCGGCTCCCCGCTTAAGAAAGCCTCCTCCTGAAGACTTCCGTCACCAAATGCCGAAGCCTCTGCTCCAAGTGCCGATGTACAAGCGGACAATCCTAATGCCACAGTCAAAATCCACGCTGTAACGCTTTTTCTCCTCATTGCGAAAACCAGACTCCTTTCCATTCTTTACTCCCCAAGACCGCTTTCAATATAAGCAACCAGCCTGTCAAGAGCTTCCTCTTCATCTTCCCCTTCACAGGTCAGCAGGATTTCATCTCCCCGCTTGACGCAGGCGCCAAGCACACTCAGAACACTCTTGGCATTTGCCTTTGTCTCCTCAAAAGACAGCGTCACAGATGATTTGAAATTCAGAGCCTCCCGGCAAAGATTTCCGGCCGGGCGCAGGTGCAGACCTGTCACATTGATTACTGTCACTTTCCGGCTCACCATATCATTCACTGCCTCCCTCCAGGTTTGTGATTTCCAGAATCTGGATTCCCTCTGTCACTTCATCCAGAAGCTGATATCCCTTGGGCAATGTAATCATCACCGGTACCAGATAGCTTCCCTCTGCGTATCCTCCCAGATTCACAGACATTTTTACCTGGCTGAGGTCAAAGTCATCAATGCTTTTGCCTTCCTCAGCCTTCACCTGGAACCGGACAGAATCCGACTCGAAGCTGGCCTGCATTCCATCCTCCAGATCCAGGATATTCACTTCTCCGGAAGCGATCGAGAAGGAATGGCTGTCATCCGGAAGAATCTCGATATTGACATAAACGTCCTCTCCTGTTCCCGACGTCAGTTTGATCCCTTCCGGAAGGAATTCCTCAAGGCTGATCTTGAATTCAACGCTCTGGGTTTTGCCGGAGATATCGAGCTCATCGGATTCAACCCGGATGGTGTTTCCCTTCGACTTCAGCGTCTCCAGACCTCCATCCGAGCCGGCAGCACTGACCGTATCCGGAACAACCGCCATGTTCTCCACATGATAGCCCTCCCCCGGTTCTCCCTTGTACGATGCCGTTACGCGGATTCCCTGCCTGATCTTCCAGAATTTCGTGCTGACCATCACTCTGCCGTTATTGTCGATGGTCAGATACGCCATTCTCCCTTCCGAAAGGATATCCTGGTTCTTATCGACAATCGTCAGATTTACATCCTCCGTGACATCCCTTGACTTTCCGCTGACATTCACCATCGCCGTAACCCGGTCAATCTTGCTGACCAGGGATTTCGGTCCCGTCACCTTGACCTTCTCCGGGCTGACCGTCTGTGTTCCCACTTCATAGCCCTTTGCCGGCTTTGTATCCCCATAGGTAACATTCACGACGAACTCCTGTGAAACCTTATCCTCCAGACGGATACCCAGATACTGGGGAGTGACCTTGATGTTGCCCGCCGATACGCCGGAGCAGATCGCCGTTATCGGTACCATGACAGGATTTGTATCCAGGCTGACTGCCTGCTGCATATCCGCGTACAGCTGTATATTCGCCGTCGAAAGCCTTCTGAGCGTCTTTCTTTCCCCGGTAACACTGACCCTGATCGGATCCGGACTGTCATCCTGCATGCACATTTTGTCGAAGCTGTCAATATAGGCAGTATTCAGCAGCTCCACAGTATCTCCGGACAGAGTAAACAACCTGGTATCCGTCGGATTGTCGATGTTGATCACAATGATCCAGACCAGAAAGCCGATGATCAGTGAAACAATCTTGAGTGGTATGTTAGCTGTTATCTGTGATCTTTGCATGTTTTCCCCGCCCTTTTAACAGACCTTTGAGTCTACCGCCCTCGAGAATCTTTTTGTTCTGTGCCTGCAGAAGAGCTTTTCTGAGTTCCTCCGGAGTATGGCATCTCTCCAGCCTTCCGGCCTGAGCTACAGATACGTTTCCGGTCTCTTCTGAAACGATTATGGTCACAGAGTCCGACACTTCACTGATTCCAACGCCAGCCCTGTGCCTTGTTCCCAGCTGCTTGCTGAGCTCCATATTATCCGACAACGGCAGATAACAGGTTGCGGCGACGATACGGTTTCCCCGCACCAGGACAGCACCGTCATGAAGCGGCGTATTGTGCTCAAAAATATT
>CACZQU010000099.1 GCA_902783305.1 uncultured Lachnospiraceae bacterium
CGGGAAGCTGTCATATCGGGGCTATGACATCTAGGATCTTACATCAGGCCTGATCAGGGACAGCCGCTTTGGCTATGAAGAAATTGCCTATCTTCTTCTGTATGGTGCTTTGCCCAATGTCCGGGAGCTTGGAGATTTCAAAAGACTGCTTGCCGAACAAAGATCACTTCCGACCAACTTTGTCCGTGACATCATTATGAAGGCTCCCTCGAAGGATATCATGAATGTCCTCTCAAGAAGTGTGCTGACATTATACTGCTACGATAAAAACCCGGACGATGTCTCTTTGCCGAACGTGATGAGGCAATGTCTGAACCTGATCAGTGTCTTTCCGCTGCTTTCAGTTTACGGCTTTCACGCGTACAACCACTACAGCTGCGGGAAAAGCCTCTATATCCATAATCCGAAAAATACGCTTTCCACTGCTGAGAATATTCTCAGGATGCTTCGTCCTGACAAGAAATACACTGAGCTTGAGGCCAGGATTCTGGATCTTGCCCTGATTCTCCATATGGAGCATGGAGGGGGAAATAATTCCACATTTACGACTCACGTGGTTTCCTCTTCCGGAACCGATACCTATTCTGCCATTGCCGCGGCTCTTGGTTCACTGAAGGGTCCTAAGCACGGCGGAGCGAACATCAAGGTGGTCAGTATGTTCGCTGACATGAAAAAGCATGTAAGGGATATCCACGATGAGGAGGAGATCGGGACATATCTCAAAGCTCTTCTTCACAAAGAAGTATTTGACCACAGAGGTCTGATTTATGGGATGGGGCACGCGATATATTCTGTCTCCGATCCAAGGGCAGAGGTGCTGAAGCTTTTTGTCGAGAAGCTGGCAGTGGAGAAGGGAAGGATGGATGATTATATGCTCTACTCTACCGTGGAGCGTCTGGCTCCTGTCATCATCGGGCAGGAAAGGAAAATCTACAAGGGCGTCAGCGCGAATGTGGATTTCTACAGCGGTTTTCTGTACAGTATCCTTGATCTTCCCCTGGAGCTCTACACTCCGATTTTTGCTGTGGCCCGAATCGTGGGATGGAGTGCCCACCGGCTGGAGGAGTTGATCAATGTCGACAAGATCATCCGTCCGGCTTACAAAAACGTTCTTGCTCCGGCGGAATATATTCCGCTTGCCGAGCGGGACTGAAAATGGGAGACAGGATATATGTTCGAATGCTTTTATCCGGACTGGTATCTGCCGTCCGCTTATGCTGTCGATTACGAAGAGCTCTACAACAGGGGTTATCGCGGCCTTTTGTTCGATATTGACAATACACTGGTACCCCATGGTGCTCCCGCTGACCCGGCGGCTGTAGCTCTGTTTGAAAAGCTCAGGGCTATCGGGTTCAGAAGCTGTTTTCTGTCGAATAACCGGAGGGAGAGAGTGGAACCATTCGCCCTTCAGGTGAAGGAATCCTTTATTGAAAAGGCTGATAAGCCTGGTAAGAAAAGCTACCGGAAAGCAATGGAATTGCTTGGTACAGATGTGGATACTACGGTTTTTATCGGAGATCAGATTTTTACGGATATTTTTGGAGCGAAAAGAGTCGGGATTTTTACAATTCTTGTTCAGCCGATTCACCCGAAGGAAGAGATTCAGATCGTGCTGAAGCGCAAGCTGGAAAAAATCATATTAAAGCATTACAGAAAATCATTCTCCGGTGTATAAACGAAACACCGTTATGCATGGGCTGTTGAGACAGAAGAAGGAGAAGGTTAATGAATCATATTGTCATCATAGGGTTTATGGGATCCGGTAAAACCAGAGTCGGAAAACGGATCGCAAAAGATCTCGGACTTGAATTTGTCGATCTGGACAAGATTGTGACGGCAAAGATGAAAATGCCTGTGAGCGAAATCTTTCAGAGATTTGGCGAGCCTTTTTACAGGGCTATGGAGACCTATACCATTAAATCCTTGCTCGAATCGGAAAAGAGGATGGTCATATCTCTGGGAGCGGCTTTTCCCTGCCAGGAACAGAATGAAGAATATATCCGCAAGCTCGGGACAGTCGTTTACCTCAAAGGATCCGCCAACGTCATTCTGGGGAGACTGCGGGAGATTCCCGGCAGTCCGCTTGAGTCTGCCGGAGAGGAAAAAATCATCAGGATGCTGCATGCAAGAGATCCCATTTATCGCAAATTTGCAGATATTACCGTTGAAACAGGAGTTGTCTCTTTCGATGAGCTGGTAAGAAATATCGAGGCAGAATTAAAAAAAACAGTTGAAAAAAAAGGATAATTGGTATAAAATGATGTCTGGCAATTTGTGAAAGACACAAGGGAGGAATATCTTATGATATCAGCAGGCGAATTCAGAAATGGTATGACAGTCGAAATAGAAGGCAATGTGTGCCAGATCGTTGAATTCCAGCATGTCAAACCAGGCAAGGGAGCTGCTTTTGTACGTACCAAGTACAAGAATATCATCACCGGCTCCGTCGTTGAGAAATCCTTCCGTCCGACGGAAAAATTCCCGACTGCCCGTATTGACCGTGTGGATATGCAGTATCTGTACAATGATGGCGGTCTTTACTATTTCATGAATACAGAGAGCTTTGACCAGATGGGGCTTACTGCTGATCAGGTAGGAGATTCTTTGAAGTTTGTCAAAGAGAATGAAATGGTCAAGATCTGTTCCCACAATGGTAATGTCTTTGCCATTGAGCCGCCGTTGTTCGTCGAGCTGGAAGTGACCGAAACCGAGCCTGGTTTTGCGGGGAATACCGCTCAGGGTGCTACCAAACCGGCTACTGTAGAGACCGGTGCGATGGTTATGGTACCGCTCTTTGTCAACCAGGGAGATAAGCTTAAGATCGATACCCGTACCGGAGAATATCTCTCCCGTGTGTGATCTGGTTCTTTGAGTGCGGGAATTTGCTTCGTTATACGCACCGGCAGTTATCTGACCGGATGACCGCCGGTGCGCCCGGATTTTCCATACCAGGGCTTGTACTGGTTTCGACGGGGGTTTCGAAGCTGCGGAAGCCATCTGCAGCCCCGAACTGCATTATAATCGGGAATTTAAATATAAATGCTGATCATACAGAATTAGCAATGGCAGCCTGACGGCGGCCCGTCAGCCCGGAGGCACTCATACTTCCGGTTTCTGGCGTCGAAAATGTGAGAAACGGTGGCGGTTAAGCTTTGCGCCGTCAGCCGTAAAATGAAGCTACTGATGTCATAAGCCTGTCGCCGGGCGTATGGCGGAGGGAATGTTTATACAGCGACTGTGATGGGAGATGCCGCAGGGGACAGGCTTTCGGACGCGGGTTCGATTCCCGCCAGGTCCATTCGGACTTTTTTGCCGGACAGATTTGGTCGGTAGTGTGCTTTACTGACCTTAAGTCCGATGTGACAGGAAAATGTGTGATACAAACAGGGACTTCCGCTGTGTTAAGATGGTCAGGAGGATTCTTTTTGAATCAGCAGAGTTTTCCTGTTCGGTTAAGTGTATTATACTCGTGGGAACAGATTCATGGAGAAACATGGGTGTTTCACGCGGTATAGGAAGAAGTGCAGAAAATTCTGTTCCGGATTTTCAGTACTTCTGGAATAATCAGCGCCTGTAGCTCAGTGGATAGAGCAGTGGTTTCCGGTACCATGTGCGGGGGTTCGATTCCCTTCAGGCGTGCTTTCACCGAAGCAGAAGTTCTGCTTCGGTTTTTTTATTGCAGAAAGGAGAGTTGTGAATGGATGACTTCAGAGAATGGTTGTCAGACAACTTAAGATATTTTGAGCTGGGTATTGCTGCTGTAGCTGTTGTGGCTCTGGCTGTCTGGGGGGTAAGCAGCTTTCTCCATCTGGGCGGCGGAAAAACAAAGCAGGAAACCGTTGCTGCTTCGGTAAATGAACAGGCAAAGACAAATGAACCGATACAGGAACGAAGACAGGAGGCTGTAGAGGATCGGTCTTCATTGAGCCGTTCCGCGTCCAATCCTCTCACCGTGGCAGAATCCGCGATTACCTCTCTTGTGAGAAGCTATTATCAGTCTGTAGGGGACAAAGATCTGGATGCAGTACGCGCGCTGGTGGATGAGCTTTCCCCTGAGGATGAGCCGATGATTAAGAATTCGGAATTCGAGGACTATGTCGTCGACAATGTTTTCACAAAAAACGGTCTGACGGATAATGAACGGGTTGTATTTGTGGAATATACTTATCGTATCAGCGGCAGTGATACGGATATTCCTGCTTCCAGCTGGCTTTATGTCCGCAAGGATGAACAGGATGTATGGAGGATCGTGGGGAACTCGGTTTCGGATCCTGATATCAGTGCTTATCTGGCTTCCCTGGAAGGAGATTCCGATGTAATGGATCGTACAGCGAAGGTACAGGGAGAATATGATGAAGCCCTTGCTTCAGATCCTGATCTGAATGATTATCTGAATGGCCTTGGAGAACCATCCGAGGATGTTCCGGAAGAAGATGAGGAAGACACGCCCGAGGAGGACACACCCGAGGAGGACACGGCAAGGGAAGATTCTTCTGAACCAGAGGAAGAAAGAGAACCGGAAAATAATGACGGGGAAAAGGAGAAGAAGGACAGCGAGGAAGAGGATCTCGAAGGAACCTATGGCATGGTCACCAATGATTACGTCAATGTGCGTGATGCTGCGGGAGGCGGCGATATCATAGGCGGACTGGATGAAGGAGTTTCGATCAGGGCATATGGAACTGATGGGGAATGGACGGAAATCCGGTATGACGGACAAGTCGCATATATCTATAGTGAATACCTTTCCAATGCGGAGTGATGACCGGACGATAACAACTGCTTAGAATATCTGTTCTGTGATTCAGCTGTTGAAGTCCCGCTTCGTGTGGAATCAGCCGGAAATGCAAGGATCCAGGAAGATTTTTCCTGGATCCATTTCTTTGATATCTCCGCTGAGATGTACCGCGGAAACTATGCGGCAGAAGGACAAAAGGGAAAGGAAATCAAATGGAAAAGCTTCGGATCAACCGATTCTTAAGCGCTGCCGGGTACTGTTCGAGAAGAGAGGCTGATCGTCTTATCCACGAGGGAAGGGTTCTTCTTAACGGAAAGACCGCCGAACCGGGCAGCCAGGTATCAGCGGAGGACATTGTTACAGTGGATAATATGCAGGTTTGTCTGTCTGAAAGACATATTCTCCTGCTTTTTTATAAACCACGGGGGATTGTTTCCAGCACGGTTTCTCAAAGGGGAGAACCCAATGTCGTCGATTATCTGAGCTATTCCTCACGGGTGTATCCTGTAGGAAGACTGGACAAAGAATCAGAAGGGCTGCTTTTGATGACCAATCAGGGAAAACTGGCGGATCAGCTGCTCAGGGCTGCCAATTATCATGAAAAAGAATATGAGGTTGATGTGGACAGGCTGGTCACAAAGCCGTTTCTGGAAAAAATGGCCGGTGGGGTACCGATCCTGAATACTGTCACAAGGCCATGCCGGATCTGGAAAACCGGAAAGAAATCCTTCCGGATTATTCTGACGCAAGGCCTGAACCGTCAGATCCGCAGGATGTGCGAAGCATGCGGATATCACGTAGTACGCCTGAAACGGGTACGAATCGTAAATCTGACACTGGACGGTCTGGAACCCGGACAATACAGAGAAGCATCCCGCAAAGAATGGGAAGGTCTCCTGGATGCGCTGGAAGGTGACCGTACGGTGTTTCATCAGTAAGAAGCCCGGATTATCCGATATTGATGCGTCATTTCAGGCCGGTGATGCCTGATTACGTTCCGGTACGCGAAGTGGTGGGTGCGCTGACTTTTATCGTTGAGGAGAGGATCATGGAGGAAAAAAAGCAGAGAATTGAAGAGCTTGTCGCCAGACTGAACCGGGCTTCCGAAAGCTATTACGGTGACCGGGATGAGATCATGTCAAACTATGAATGGGATCTTTTGTTCGATGAGTTACATCAGCTGGAAGAAGAAACGGGATACATTCTTTCTGATTCGCCTACTCAGACAACGGGAATCCTTGAAAATACGCAAGGCAGCAGACGGGAAGCGCATGAATATCCTGCCTTGTCCCTGGCTAAAACCAAGAATGTGGAAGATCTGATGAAGTGGGCAGGCACGAGACCGGTGTGGATCTCGTGGAAACTCGACGGAATCACTTTGGTTGCCACCTATGACAAGGGGAAGCTGACAAAACTTATGACCAGAGGAAACGGAACCATCGGAACCAACATTACTTTTCTGGCGGGAGCCATTACCTGG
Organism: uncultured Lachnospiraceae bacterium; assembly: GCA_902783305.1. Lineage (GTDB taxonomy): Bacteria > Bacillota > Clostridia > Lachnospirales > Lachnospiraceae > Blautia_A. The sequence continues at coordinate 6,219 of CACZQU010000099.1, forward strand.
CTGCCAGACCGGATAGCAGACAAAGGCCACCTGGTGGTAAGAGGAGAGGCCGTGATGAGTTATTCGGACTTTAACGCGGTGAATGAGCTTGTCCCGGAGGATGAAGACCCTTATGCCAATCCCAGAAATCTTGTCGCGGGAACGCTCAACCTGGATCCGGAGCGCATGGATGAGGTAAAAAGGAGAGGAGTTCATTTTATTGCCTTTACTTTGGTATATTGCAGCAGTCCGCTTCGGTCCTGGGGGGACAGAATGGATTATCTGAACAGTCTGGGATTTCATTCCGTGGATCATGAGGCGGCCGATGCCGGCGGGATCGGTGAGGTGATCCGGCGCTGGACACAGACGGTGAGAAGCGGAGGATTTGATTATCCTGTGGATGGACTGGTTGTTACCTATGATGATACGGATTACGCGGCAGCCGGCACAGTCACAGGGCATCATCAGTTAAGCGCGGGTATGGCCTTCAAATGGCAGGATGTCTCCGCAATGACAACCCTGGATCATATCGAGTGGAGCTGTGCCGCTTCCACAATTTCACCGGTAGCGGTTTTTGACCCTGTCAGTCTGGAAGGGACTACCGTGCGGCGGGCCAGTCTCTGCAATCTCAGCGAGATGGAGCGGCTGGGGATCGGAGCAGACAGAGAAACCTCGTTGAAAATCATCAAGGCAAATATGATCATCCCAAAATGTATAGAGGCGGATTCTCACGGGACGGAGTTTGTTATTCCTTCGTTTTGCCCGGTATGTGGAGCATCTACCGAAATCAGGACCTCTGAGAAGACGGGAACGAGAACCCTGCACTGTGTGAATCCGGATTGTACGGCCAAGCAGATTCAGAAATTCACCCGGTTTGTGAGTAAAACCGGCATGGATATCGACGGGATGTCCACCCAGACGATCATCAAATGGATCAATGAAGGGTTTCTGAAGGATTTTGCAGACATCTACCACATCCGGGATCATCAGCCTGAGATCCTTAAAATGGAAGGATTCGGTGAAAAATCCTTTGCCAATATCATCCGGTCGATTGAAAAAAGCCGTAAGGCGGATCCGGTTCATTTTATTTATGCGTTATGTATTCCCATGATCGGGTCTGATGCCGGGAAAAGAATTATCGGTACCATGGGAACCAAAGGTTTTCTGAAAGCATTGGAGGAAGAAGAGGGATTTGATCATATTGACGGAATTGGTCCTGAAAAATCCGGTTCAATCCTGAAATGGTATCAGCAGAAGGATAACCGGGAGCTTCTGCGCAAGCTGCTTGAGGAAATTCAGGTGGAAATGATGGAGCCGGTGCAGGAAACGAAAGGAACATGCAAGGGCCTCACCTTTGTGATCACCGGAGACGTCCATCGATTCAAAAACCGGAGTGATTTCAAAGCTTATGTGGAAAGCCAGGGAGGAAAAGTCACCGGAAGTGTTTCCGGAAAAACAGATTTCCTTGTGAATAACGAAGCTGGTTCCGCATCTGCCAAAAACAGAAAGGCAGTGGAATTAAAAATTCCTGTCCTGACAGAAGAAGAGTTTATTCAGCGTTTTGGGATTTCCGAAGAAGGGTAAAAAAAGTTTGCCGTTGGAACAGACTGCATCATAAAAGGCAGAGAGAACAACCTCCAGTGTTGTTTTCTCTGCCTTTTGTTTTTCACTATTCTCCAGAGTCACACTCCTGTAAACTCGCCATAAGCAATTCCTGGAGAAATATCCGATCCATGGAAGCTGGCGAGCTCGTGAACGGTAACCAGCTGATAACCTTGCTCCTGAAGCCGGGGAATCGCTTTCTCTACAGCCTGGACCGTCGGCTTATAGAGATCATGCATGAGAATGATGGCTCCGTCATAGGCTCCCAGCATGATGGCATGATAGGTTTTGATCCGGCTGAGGGTATTCCAGTCCTCCGTGTCGACAGACCAGAGAATCATTGGTCTGTTGACTACACTCTGGACCGTGGAATTCACTGCACCGTAGGGAGGCCTTACTACAGTGGCTGCGTGTCCGGTCAGGCTGGTGATCAGCGAATCCGTCTGCGCAAGAGTATCCATAATCTGATCTGCAGGAATTGTCGTGAGGTCGGTGTGGTTGTAGGTGTGATTGCCGATCTCACAACCGAGGGTCTCCATTCGGGTAACTGACTCGGGAAAATTCTGGATTTCCTTTCCGACCAGAAAAAAAGTAGCCTTTGCGTTGTATTTCTCCAGAACATCTAACAGTGTCGATGTGTATTCGCTGGGTCCGTCATCAAAGGTTAAAGCCAGGTATTTCGCTTTTTTTTTTGATCCTGGTTCGGATTCAGGGTACGGGCTCTGGCGGTTTCTTTTGTCTGACTGCTGTCTCTGGCTTTTTTGGGGGAGCTCTTCTTCTCCGCCTGACTGGGATCAATATCTCCGGTTCCGTCATCGAGGACTCCTGAAGGGAAGAAGGTATAGTCTTCTTTTCCAATGGTGACCGTGCCGGTCTGCATGATTCCGTCCTGATCCATATAGTATTTTTTCCCGTCCAGCTCAAGCCATCCGGTATGGACCGTTCCGTCGGCATCCAGATAATACCGCTTTCCGTCCTGGTCATTCAACCATCCCGTATAGACTGCTCCATTTACCATAAATACCCAGCTTGATCCCTGGGGAACCCATTCTCCTTCTTTGCTCTCAGGTGATGGCTCATAGGGAGAGGCCTGTGGGAGACGGGAGGAATCCTGTGATCCGGCAGCGGCTGTATCCGCCTGGCTCTGAGTCTGTGTCTGTTCGTCGGAGTCGGGAGCATTTCCTTCAGTTTCTGTTTCGGATCTGGATGCAGGCTCTGCGGCAGGTTCTGTCTCAGGGACAGGGGAGGGGGTCGGAGTCATAAGCAAGCTTCCGATCGTCTCGATGGAATGAGGATTGTTTGCTACAATGACGTCTGCAGAAGAAGGAGCCAGGGCGGTCGAAGCGCCGGATGACCCGGTCAGCAGTCCGGTCAGGATACCGATCAGCAAGAGATTGACCAGGATCAGAATCGGACTGGTTTTCATTTCGTTCGCAGGCATGTTTCATCTCCTTATCATCTCGGTTTGACGTTTGGAAAAACTTTCCATCTGATTTGGTTTCTATTCACGGTTCAATGGCAACGCCGCGAGCAGAAAAGTCAGGCCGTGAATGGCAGCTTGATCTGTTCCTGACTCCTGCGTCATATCTTCCGGCGGCTATAACAGTATATCACATTTACTCATTCTTGAAAACGAGGCTTTTCAGAAATTGATAAACCTGGTCTTCTGATGGAGGACACCCTTCGACATGATGGGTAAACAGGCGCGTACAGTTACCGATTCCCGTTGCTCCGGTTTTCCCCCTCCATCCTTGCCCGATACATATTTTGCTGCCCAGCAGGGTCTTCAGGTCTGCGGTTTGCCAGCCTTCAGCCTTGAGCTCTTCATCCAGGCGTTCCATCGCCGGAAGCAGACTGCCATAACAGGCACTGCAGGATTCCACCTCGTTCACCGCATCGGCGAGCGCAAGCACGCGCTGAGATGCCTTCAGCGCAAAGGTGTCGCTGCACTCACCCAGCTGGCGGATGACGGCTTTGGTCAGATCCGCGCTGCCCACACCCAGTTTTTCAGCGATCTGAAGGTAGGGTACGTCACAGGGCGATAAGTGCAGCAAATCGCAGATATAAGCATCCAGAAGCACCGGATCTCTTGCGGTGATGATACGGTTCATTTCCACCGGATGTCCCCCGTCTTCAAAATCCAGGTCCCCGCAGATATTGTCGGCGACGATGAAGTCCTGACGGATACCGGTGTTCAGATGGGCGATGGGCTGATGAAGACCCAGAGAATGAAACCGCCTTTTTTCCGCGTTGGGGATCAGACCCTTAAGGTTTTTCAGTGCACATGTGATCCTGGTCTGGCAATGCCCTTTGACTACCGGTACGTTAATCAGATAATCCACATCCAGGGCGGATTTACAGATCTGTATCGGCATACCCGAACAGTCCACCTTTACCCCTTTTTCTTTCTGCATATCTATAAAGGGAACCTGATAATCCCGGCAAAGCTGGTCATAACCGGCGACGTCAAAGGCATCCTTTGTCAATGAGCCCACCCAGGATCCTTCCATGATGGTGATATGAAAAAAGCCCTCGTCCTGGAGATACTCGATGATTCCGGCAAGAACCTCTGTGTGGGTTGTCGCGCCATAGGAAGGAGGAGAAGGAGAGACGAGATTCGGCTTAAGGGCGATCCTTGCGTTCCGGTCACCGATGAGAGTGGACAGACGGCTTTGGATCAGAAGCTCTTTCGTCATTTCCTTATAGTTCTTTCCTTCTATGATCAGAATTTCGTTTTTGTTCATTTCGGTCTCCTCTTATTCATGACTCCAGGACCCGGGGAGCGCGAAGCGCGGAACAATCCGCAGGAGTCATTTTGCACTGCAATCATTCATTGTTTCTGCCGAAGGGAACAGACAAAGAGAGAACCACTGCTTAGGCAGTGGTTCTCTCAAAAGACATCTTCTGACTGTGCCATACGGAAAAAAACCGTAACATGAGCCGCGTCACCTGATTTTCGCGGATGCGGGAATATACTGCTTCAGCCAGTTGGCGATAGAATTATGACGGTTTCTGTAAATGGAATCTCCAATCTGATAACTGCTGGAATAATCATTCTGATCCTTAAACAGGGAAACCAGAAGGGAATTCATGCTGTTGCGGTTGCTGGCACGGTTTACCACACGCTTGACCGCGCCGAATCCACCAAGATGCTCACATTCAGCCATAAGCATCGCACTGCGAAGATTAGTCACGCCAAGGGTTTTAATGTCGTCAATATACTCGTCCAGCAGCTCGCAGGCTCTCAGATCCTGAACAAACGCCCCGGCATTGCAGGAGATGATGGCACGTATGGACTGTCCTTTGGAGCTCCCGTAGGTCGCTGTATAAGGAGAGTACTCCCAGGATCTCTTGATATCCGTGGCAATGCCTGCTTTATCCCGGGCATTGAAGGATACCGGATACTGTCTCCTGATCTCGATCAGAAGCTCTCTCAGGCTTTCTCCATACTCCTGATAAGCGCCGCCGGTACAGCTGGCTTCATTAGGAGAATTCTCTCCGGGATTGGCAAAGCAAGCGTAATCTCTGTGACCGTAAACCATGCCGCCGCTTTCTACTGCTCCAAGGACATTGAGCCATACCGCAGCCTGTGCATTGGTAACATATTTGCTTCTGTTCTTATTCCGTACATTCATTGTACACTTTAATGTTTTTCCACCGACCGTACAATAGATTGTACTGGTTCCTTTTCTCCTGCCGGTGACAACTCCGCTGCTGGAAACAGTGGCAATAGAAGGTTTGCTGCTTCTCCAGTTTTTCGCTTTCCCCGAGGTGGGAGCCAGCTTCACGGTTTTGCCGACATAGACGCTGGTCTGGACTTTATTGAGGGTAACCGTCGCCGCGCCGGCAGGAACGGTGATGAATAAACATAAAAACAAAAGAGAGACGATTACAGAAAGCTTCCTTCTCCCGGACATCTGGTTCATGCTATGATTCTCCTTTCCAGGTGAGTGGGGCGCTGCCATCCATCCACCATTCTCATAATCAAACTCTTTCCTGATCGTGTTTTTTCTCAAATATCAGATATGCAGGCGGCCATCATCCGCCAACGGCAACATGGTAACATAAATGTAATAACTTTGCAATACTCTTTATTGGTCTTTTACCGTCTTTTTACGTCTTTTGGTTATTATTCACAGTTTACCTGTACCTCATTCATCTCCCGAACTGTACCCGGAGGCGGCTGAGAAACCAGAAAATTATGTTTTTGTCCTGAATAAATCACTTGACAAATGAAATCAGATCAATTATCATGAGTTGTACATTCAAATCTGCGGATATCTCTTCTGATATCTGATTCCACATTATATTATACAACATTATCAGTCATATTTCGACAAAATGTTCGTCGAGTAAGACTTGGAAACGTGCAGCGCCGGGCCGGTGCGGCAAACCAGGAGGTGGTTCCATTGAGCTGAACAGTTATTCATCGGGCGTAGCGCTTAAAACGCATTCCGGGTACGACCGATGCCTGTCGTGGCATATGCATGCCTCGCAGAGCAAGTACGTGAGGCGGACGGAATAGTAACGTTTCGTGCTGGTACAAAAAAGAATAAGAGGATTAGTCATGAGGAATAATTACCGACAACTGCCGATAGCGGTACTTCTGGTGGTCGGACTTGGCGCGGGAACGGTCAGCGCTTACCTGACTGCGGACGATGCTGCGCTGAACAGCGTTAAGGCCGCTGAAGCCCTGATTCATATCGAGGAGGAGTTTGAACCTCCCTCAGATCCTGATC
>CACZQU010000100.1 GCA_902783305.1 uncultured Lachnospiraceae bacterium
ATCAGACAAAATGTCCTGCATTTCTTCGACTACCTGCGCTTCTTCGACTACCTGCGCTTCTTCGATTACCTGCCCTTCTTCGAGTATCTGCCCTTCTCCGGCCTCTGCCTCTCCGGAATCCTCCGGCAGGCTGTTTTCCTGAGCGCTTGTGAAGAAATCGGAGGAAAAGACAGAAACCGGGCGCATGGCTGCGGACAGAAAAAGGAGGAGCCCGATCGCAAGGATCCGGTTCCGGGAGATTTTTTCTTTCATTGAATACCCCGCTTTCCGACAAAGACGGCAGCGGTTCTTGTCAGATGCCTGCGCTGTCATTGTCTGATGGTACGGTTATAGGTTTGAAGGAAGGCAAAAAGAGCTTCCATCTGTGTTCTTGTCCCGATCGTGATCCGAAGATAGTCACGAATCCGCTCCTGAGGAAAATGGCGGACAAAAATATGAGCTTTCCGAAGCTCGGAAAAAAGCTGTTCTGCAGGACAGGAGGGATGAGTGGCAAAAATAAAATTTGTCCTGGAGTCGGGAAAAAGAAAGCCCAGCTTCCGAAGCTCCTGCTTCGCCCATTCCCGGGTGTCTATGATTTTTGCGCAGGTGTCCTCAAAATAGTTCTGATCCCGAACGGCGGCTGCTCCTGCCGCGATCGCCGTACGGCTCATCGTATAAGAGTTGAAGGAATATTTGACATCATTCAGATATCTGATCAGTCCGGGGCTTCCGATGGCATAACCGATACGCAGACCGGCAAGGCACCGGGACTTGGAAAAGGTCCGCACGATCAGGAGATTGTCAAACCGGCTGACAAGAGGCAGGGCGGAGGATGCTCCGAAATCGACATAAGCTTCATCGATAATGACGACGACATCCCTGTTATGCACGAGAATTTCTTCAATTTCCTTCAGATCCATCTCCAGTCCTGTCGGAGCATTGGGATTGGGAAAAATGATTCCCCCGTTCTCCTGGAAATAGTCGGTTTTCCGGATACGGAAATTGTCATCCAGCCGGGGACGATGGTAAGGAATCCGGAAAAGCTCTGCCCAAACGTCATAGAAGGAATATGTTATATCAGGAAACAGAACTGGCTTTTTCGAATTGAAAAAGGCAAGAAAGCTCATAGCGAGCACATCATCGGAGCCAACTCCCACAAATACCTGATCCGGATCCACGTTGTGATAGCCGGCGAGAGCCTTGACAAGCTCCGAAGCTGCCGGATCCGGATACAGGCGCAGCGAATCCGCGGCGGTTTCCTTAAGAGCCTGTATGACCCCGGGCGAGGGCGGATAGGGATTTTCATTGGTATTAAGCTTGATCATATCGGTAAAATCGGGCTGCTCTCCAGGAGTATAAGGCTCGACCTTGCGGACATTTTTTTCCCATTCTGACATGAGTTTTCCTTTCAGTGAATAATGACTGCAGTGCAAAATGACTCCCGCGGATTGTTCTGCGCTTCGCGCTTCCGGGTCATGGTGTCATGTATTGTGGCGACGGTTCTCCATTTTCTTCTATACTTCCGGGAGCTGATCCGCCAAGAAAGGCAAAAGGCTCCTTGTCGGAAAGAAAGTGAAGCAGCATGTAAGAGCAGATCAGGGAGACGTTTTCTTCCCGGAGAATACGGCGGATTTCGTTACGGTCTGCCAGCACCACCTCGATTTCCTCGGACAACTCTTCCCCCTGATCGGTGATTTCTCCCTGGGCATAACCATAAACGGTGGCACAGGATTCATCGGTGAGTCCGATGGTGGTAAAATATGGCTTCTGGTAAATCTCGTCCACGGTAATCGGGCTGAGCGATAATCCGGTCTCCTCCTTCATCTCCCTCACGGCTGCGTCATGGTAAGATTCACCCTTTTCCACGAGGCCTGCGGGAAATTCATAGATATAATCGCCGATACTGTAACGGTATTGACGGATCAGCACGACGCGGTCACGCTTCTCTCCGTACAGACTGTAAATGACGACTCCGTCCGGGTGATTGATTCCGGTTCTGAGCTTCAGGGAATCAACCTGCTCGGTTCTCGACGCGACAAAATAGTTGACCGGAGTGTCGTGGACACTTGTCGCGCGGATATGAAACATGTTCAGAAAACGGTTGTTCGTCTGCTTTTCAACGGAAAGGATTTGTCCCATGATGATTTCCTCACTACGATTTTGATTTGGGGATTTTTACTTCAGCGAAGTTTTTCCCGGGATGAACAGGTTCTGGTGAAGGTCTGGTGTCCATTCCAGATCCTGGGCGGTGTACCAGTTCAGGATTTTCAGGGCCGGACGGCGGCCCGAATCGGTAAGAACCGGCTCAAGATCTACGCGGAGGCTGAGCACCTGAGTGAAGGGAACGGACAGGATGTACGTCCCCTCATCCGAAACACTCACTTCCGGAACCTGGGAAAGGTAATCTCCGGCAAATTCCAGGCATGCTTCCTGGGGACTGCCGGAATAAGCCGCGAAAGCCTGCTCAATTTCCGCGCACAGATGAGACGCAGCAGTGCAGGCTTCATAATATTTTTCTGTCTGGTCGAGGGAATTCCGGCTTGACGTAAGATCTGTCCGGGATGTTCCAAGAGTCATCAGGGAAAGGATGACCAGACAGAGGATGGAAAAAATCAGAAACAGGGACGGGATCCCTGTTGTCACCAGTGCTCCGCTGGGTTTATGCTCGTTCAAGACGTGATCCTCCTGTTGGCATCATCCAAAAGCCGGAAAGCTGACAGCGCTTTGATAAAAGGGAAGGGTCTCTTCCTCTTCCGTTCCGGGGCGGGAAAAGCTCAGCTCCAGCGTTTTTTCGAGTTCGGTAAGCCGCAGGGCGGCATCAAACTGATAAACAGCATCCTCCTTGGAAGACGGATTCCATTTCCTGTCGTAAAACGTTTCAAAGGAACCGGTAAATGAGGAATCGGATCCGGAGTCTTTTTCCTGGCGTGAATCCTCATTCCAGGAGGAAACAACGATCAGTTCAGAACGGGAAAGTTCTTCGAGGAAGGAATCGGGATCTCCGCTCCAGCCCTCCAGGATCTCCGATGCAGTGATCATAATCTCCTGAATATGATTGTTGGTTCTTGCCTCCTCCCTGAGGAGATAAGCCGCAGCAAACAGCCGGAGGCAGACCGCACAGCAAAGACCAAGAAAAAGGAGGCACATAATCATCTCGATCAGGAAGAGCCCGCTCTTTGCGTGGTTCGTGATTCTTCGCATGGTTATTCTCCTTCCTGTGCTTTGAATCCGGCGGCGGCAGGATGAGAGGCATGCAGGCAGAAGCGTGACCGGGCTCCCTGCTCGTCCTCCATGGTAAACCAGTAAAGACCCTCCGTCGTTTCTTCAAAGGAGAACACGGCAAGATCGGCAATCCTCATTCCCATGGATACGTCCGGCTGCATCTGGCCCGAGTCCCGGGTATACAGCTCCTTCAGATGACCGTCCATCAGGTAAAGCCAGGTGCGGTATTGCTCCCCTTCGATATCATCCGTGAAGGAAAGAGCCGGATACCCCTGAATTTGGGAAAGACTGATCTGTGAGAGCCCGCCGGTAAGCCTGTCATGCTGACGGAATTTTGTCGTGATGTAATTGGAAGCGGTATACAGATTGTTGTTGAGGTTTTCCGCCTCCACACTGGTTTTGTAAGCTCCTGCCGAAAGAATCAGTACCGGGAGAAGGAAAAGGACAAAAAAAGTAAACAGCAGCAGGGAGGAAAGCTGTTGGATCGGATGCTGGGTTATCTTGGATCTCATAATCCTACTCCTGTGGTCCTCCGATGGGGATGACAAAAATGGACGGAACCAGGTTGGATCCCTGGGGGACATATTCTACAATGTATTTATTACTGTCATAGGTGATGTGATAAACCTCCAGAAGCTCGTCAAGACTCTGGGGATAGCATCCTGTCAGGGCATATGTCCGGATGGCTCCGGCGGACAGCGCCCGCTCAAGTGTGGCCTGCTGGCTGGACTGAGAGGTGTCTGACGCGGCAGAGATGGCCAGGACAAAGACAAGAACCGCCAGCGCAGGTACCAAAGGAGGCAGGACAAGACGTATTATGGATTTCAACCGGTCTTTTCTGGTTTGGAACAGTTTCATAGCCTTACCTCATTCATCCAGCATGTTAAACCATCATTTCAGAAAGGATGCCAAGCAGCGGAAGCATGACGGAGAGGAGCACAAGACCGACCAGAACCGTCAAGGTTATCACGATCGTAGGCTCCAGGACGGATATCGCCTTCTGGATCTGGGCGATGGAATCCTCGGCATAACGCTTCGACAGACGATTCATCACGTCGTCACCCGTGCCGGTCTGGAATCCGATGGAGACCAGCCGCGTTTCCATGCTGCCAAACAGATTCATTCCGGAAAGAACCGTGGAGAGAGATTCTCCTTCCTGAAGCTGTTTTACCGCCTTCAGGACGCTTTCCTTCACGGAAGGTACGGTGATCAGGCTGAGAGCCATTTCCATACTGTCCTCCGGACGCATGCCGCTTCTGAGCCCCATGGAGATTCCCTGGGTAAGACGGCTGAAATCCATGGAGACAGGGATCTTCTTAAAGTGGGGAAGCCGCATGAAAAGCTGCTCCATTATGGCGCGGCCGCGGGCTGTCGCCGTGAAATAAAGGATTGCCGCGATCAGCGCGCAAAGAAG
>CACZQU010000101.1 GCA_902783305.1 uncultured Lachnospiraceae bacterium
ATTTATTGTGATATCTTCAGACTGAGCAGTGGTATTCCATCCCTCCTTTCCCTTACATGACGGCCTCTTCATGCCGGACAATATGTTTCAGAGTTTCTGCTCCATAAGCACCATGAAAATCGTCCTCCATCCCCGGATTCTTCAGGTATAATGCATCAGGCTGGCATGCGGCGTTACATTTATATCGGGAAGGAGGATTTCTTTTCTGTGAACAGTATAGAATTATTTTCGGATAAAAGCAATTATTTTCAGCTATTATGCATCAATTCCTGAATTATGACAAAATCATATCCCTGTTTTTGTCTGATTATGGCTTTTCCTGATACAATACAAAAATCTGTCTGCCACACCAAGGCTCGTTGTTTTTGCATATTTTTCTCTTGAAGTTTTTTACACTATACTATATGATGAGGAAAAACAGGAAAGCATTCATCGCCAGTTAAGATAATGTAACAGACTTGATCAGGATACCCCGCCGGGGAAATCCCTTATTCCGGCAGAATAATGCCGCAGCAAAAGGAAGTGATCCGTTGAAAATAGAAAAAATCAGTGATAACCAGATCCGTTGCACCCTGACCCGGGAGGATCTTGAAATCCACCACATCAAGCTCAGCGAGCTGGCTTATGGCACTGACAAAGCCAGGACACTCTTTCAGGAAATGATGCAGCTCGCCCATACTGAAGTCGGATTTGAGGTAGACAATACGCCCCTTATGATTGAAGCCATCCCGTTAAGCAAAGACGGAATTGTTCTCCTGATCACAAAGGTTGACGATCCCGAGGAGCTTGACACCCGTTTTTCCAAATTTGCTCCCTTCCGGCGCGATAATGCGGCGGAGCCCTTGAAGCTGGACGGAGCAGACGATATTCTCGGTTTGTTCCAGAAGCTCAGGGAAAGCGCAAAAAGCCAGCTTGAGAAGCAGCAGGATAAAACCTCTTCCGGAAAAGAAACCGCTGAAAGTACCGGGGGAAAGAAGGATGAAGCGCCATCACACCCTGTGAACCTGATTCGTGAATACCGTTTCAGCTCACTTGATCATGTAATTCTTGCTTCCCATGGCCTGCAGGGCTTTGATCTTGGAAAAAATTCCCTGTACAAAGATACCGCCGGAGGGTACCGGCTGGTTCTTCATCAGTCCGGTTCCTCCCCGGAGGACTTCAACCGGATCTGCAACATTCTTTCTGAGTATGGCAGCGGTAAATCGTTTTCCGACACTTCAGAAGCTTTTCTGATGGAGCATGGAGATCTCCTGATTGACAATGCATTGTCTCAGCTTGCCAGCCTTTGAGTAAGGATTAAAATCAAAAAAGCCATTTTCGTCCGCATCTGTGAACGAAAATGGCTTTTTTTCTTCTCTGGACCTGTGTCCCTCACGGAAACAACGAACACAAAGAACAGCTGTCCCTTGCGGTAAATGCATAAGCACCGATATCTCCGCTGCGGAAATTCAGCACTTCTGAAACAGCTGCTTAACCCTCCGCCGGAGTCTGACCCTGAGCCAGAAAATCGTTGATCTGCGAAACAAGCATGTCTGCGTCAAGGCCGTGAACCATCGCCGCCTGCTCGATCGTCTCCATCTGAGAAGCAGGGCATCCGATGCAGTGCATGCCCGCACGCATCAGGATCACAGCGATATTGCTGTCAATCCCAAGTAATTCACCTATCTGCATATTCTTGTCTACTGTTGGCATACATACCTCCTTCCGGATAAAGCTGCGGACCGCCGTTCTTTATCCTCCAAAATCCAGGCTCTGTAATTCTTTCCTCCGCCGCACCCTTCATCGCAATCCTGCGTCATCCGGCAAAGCAGTCCAATGACAGCACCTTTTCATTTCTCAGAAACCAGCCGGAAAACCGCCCGTGATTATTCTTCGGATGTGTCCGGCAGAAAACGCGGGCATAGCGATTACCGCTATTCTTTGTATCCGGAGAAAAAGCCACGGGATGAACCATCAATTCATGGCCGGATCCTTATAACCCGAAGTATTATAATACGAATTCCCATGAGAATCAATAGCATCATTCAAGTTCAGGGAGAAATCTTATCTGGTTACTATTCATGGTCTAACCTTCCCCGCGCGTGAGGTGAATGGTACCCTAGAAATGGCCATCCGCAGGCGTCGGTACTTAGTGAGTGCAAGC
>CACZQU010000102.1 GCA_902783305.1 uncultured Lachnospiraceae bacterium
CAGTGCAAAAAGCCATGCTCCACTGCGAGCTTGCTCACAAGTGGAGTGATGGATTCTTTGCACGCCCCTATATTCGTATGGAGTGGGGGAGGGATCCCATGGAATACGAATATAGGGGCAGGATTGTGGGGCGCTGTGCGTCCAGTGGACGCACGTTTAGTGCCGACCGAAGCGGAGCGTAGACGCGAAGCGCGGAACAATCCGTAGGAGTCATTTTGCACTGCAATCATGGATTATTTCACTCTAAACCCTTCTTTCTTTTGCTCCTTCTATCATTCACCTCCTTTTGGTGCTATATTGCCTTGTCCTCTGTTCTTTTTCTGTGGAAAACGCTGTGACCGCATAAAAACCCTGCTTTATAAAAATCCGGGCAAGAGAAAATGGGATAATATTGAAGTGGGGAAAAAGTACTTTATGAATCACGTAAAGGGACTCTACATAAAACTATTCAGGGAGAACTCATGAGAAGAAATTATCACATGAAAAGGATATGCGCTGCCTTTCTTACTATTTTGGCAGGAATCTCAACAGGAATCGTTCTGATTCCGGAACCAAAAACAGTATCGGCTGCTGCAGAAAAAACAAGATCAGTCGGAGACGGCTATTCGGAAGCGAAAGAGATACCATATGCATCTGGGAGCGTTGACCAGCTGTCTGATATCGAAAGGTTTGAAATTGGGGATATTGCCGTTTATGCCTTTGAGGCAGGGACAGATATGGAGGCAGTCGAGGAGTCTTTCCGTCTTTATCAGGACGCAGTGTCTTCGGTATCTGGTCTTGTGCTGCAGGCAAATCTGAATGGGGCGGTCAGTATCTACAGGGCTGACCAGCTGATCGCCTATATAAAGGTAATTAACAGGGATAATGGGGATTATAATCTTCTGGTTATGATTCCCACAGGAGAGGAGCAGAAAACAGAAGAGGATCTGGAAGCAGTAACAGAAGACTGCTTTTTGGCTTTGGAGAATGAGGACAGATATCAGACTGCCCTGGAACTGCTGCAGACAGCGGATGAGAATAGGAATCCCAGATCCTGCTATCAGGAGGCTATGGAAGGTTTCCTGGAATCAGGGGATTACAAAGACAGTGAAATGCTTTTGGAACAAGCCCGTTATGATCTGGCCTGCGACTATTTCTATAACAGGGAATATGATAAGGCAAAGGTTTATCTGGAAGAAAGTTCTCCGGATTATGAGGATACAGCAGCCTTGCTGGAAATCTGTAAGGATTACCTGTTTCCGTATGAGCTGCTTTACGACCAGGCCATGAAGGTTTTTGAAGCGGGCGATCCGGTTACGGCCCTCTCACTGCTTGAAAGCCTGGACAAATATGAGAGGAAAAATGAAGCTGTAAGTAAGATTCTGGAAGCATGCCCGTATATCGAGACAAAGCCGGGAGATGAAATAACTCTGGGCTCTTATAAGAATTATCCGATCAAATGGCAGGTGCTGGCAAAAGAAAATGGCAGACTTCTCCTGATAGCGAAACACAAAATTGAAAGCTTGCCATATCATGAAAAAAGATCCAGAATTACCTGGAAAAAGTGTACGCTGCGAAAGTGGCTGAATCAGGATTTTCTGGAACAGAGTTTTTCCGGCCAGGAGAGAAAACTGATTCAAGCCGTAACGGTCACGAATGAAGCTAATCCGGTTTTTGATACTCCAGGAGGAGAAGACAGCAGAGACAGGGTTTTTCTTCTCAGTCTGAGGGAAGCGGAACAATATTTTTCTTCAGAGGAAGAAAGAATTGCTTCTCCGGAGCACAATCTCCCGAAGACCTGGGAAGAAAATGTCGATTATGAAGAGATTGCATCAAGCTGGCTGCTTCGTACACCGGGAGTGAAAGAGAATTCCGTGTGCATGGTCACTTCTTTTGGCTGGATTTCCGGAAAAGGCGGATTTCTTCAGGCTTCCGCAGAAGAAGGCGGCGGCGGTTTTTATGTAGATGCGCCCAATGGGATCCGTCCGGCAATGTGGATTGACCCGAATGTTCCCCTGATCATGAATGTCGGATAGAGGCATTCATGGGAGTGGATGATATCAGGGAGAAAAGATTCAGGATGAGGAAAGGAGAATCAATGTGAGCGGAAAGCAATTGGGGAAAACAGCATGGATGATCGCTTTGCTGATGTTTATCATATACACGGTTCCGGCGCATGCGGGAAAAACCTGTAAATACGTCGACTGGAATGGGAATGTATGCGGAAGAGCATGTACCCATTATGACAACTATTGTGATACGCATTATCGTGAATTATATGAGGCTCTTGAAGGATATGCTGCCTTTGCGGAAAGATATAATCAAATCGCTGATGAATACAACAGCCAGTCGGGCGGTTCGTCATATGGAGGAAGCTCTTCCTACGGATCGGGCAGTTCATCTTATGGAGGCAATTCATCCTATGGGTCGGGAAGCAGTTCTTCCAAAAGGAAAAGCTCATCGACACCCAGGCCGACGCCGACACCTAAGTATATTGGAAAAGTATATCCGGAAGCAGCCTCGATGGCAGATGCTGCAGATTGCGTGAAGGAATTATCGGATACTGTAAAGCTGGATAAGGGAAATCTCACCGCATATGTATACAAAGCAGGAGCAGATGCGTCGAAAGCAAATCAGGTATTTCGTGACTATCAGAATGTTCTGACATCAAAATGCGACCTGACGTTGCGGAGTGATCTTTCCGGTTCGATCAGTGTCTGTGATTCGGCGGATTTCATCGCATTTATGAAAATGATTGTCTTGCCTGGCGGTGATTTTGGCCTTCTGGTTATCATCCCGAACATCGGTCCCGGTCAGGCAGATGAAACCATCTGTAGAAATGCGGTTGACCTGGTATATGAAGATCTTGAGAAGGGGGATGATTATGACCTTGCGCTTTCTTATCTGAAGGATACAGAGACGGATTCCGGAAAGCTGACCGAATATGAAAAAGCGGAAGAGATTTTTTCCCGCCTTGGCTCCTATAAAGACAGTAAGGAACTGAGTAGAAAAGCCCGTTACTTGCAGGCCAGAGAGCATTTTTTGTCCGGAGAATACGAGGATACCGTGGATCTGTTCAAAAACGGTTCTGATGGTCTTGAAGCTTATGAAGATTCTTCCGATATCCTTGCCATCTGCGAGGATATCATAGCTTCGGAAAACGTAGTGCTTGACGGAGCTCAAAAGCTTCTGGACGCCGGTCACCCGGATGCGGCGCTTGAACTCCTTCTGCAAATAAACGGGAGAGAAAAAACCGAAAAGGAAATCAGCTCGATCCGGGAATCATATCCTTTTCTCGAAGCAATGCCTGGGGATATCATCTCCTTCGGGACTTATGACGGCACCACTATAGAATGGCGGGTGCTTGACAGGAAGAATACGGATCTCTTTCTTATTACCGACAAGGTAATTGAAACTCTGCCTTATCATAATGCGGATACGGATGTCACCTGGGAAACCTGTTCCTTAAGAAAGTGGCTCAACAATGAATTCCTGAAGAAATGCTTTACGAGAAACGAATACCGTCTGATAAAGAAAGTGACCGTGAAGAATGAAGAGAATCCGGTGTATCAGACAAGCGGCGGTTCCAATACAAAAGATAAGGCCTTTTTGCTTAGTGCCGCTGAAGTTCAGGAGTATTTTCCGACAGAGAAAGAGAGAATGGTTTTTTCAGGGAATCCGGCGGGGAATCATTCCGGGACAGGCCAGAGAACCTGGTCTTTGCGGACGCCTGGAAAAGACGGCTCCAGAAACTGTACTGTCTGGAATGATGGGGTCATCCTTGGCATACCAGAAGAGAAAAAAACGGTTTCGGATGTTTTTTTGGAAGGACTCAGCGTAACGGCCAGAGAAGGGATCCGTCCGGCTATCTGGATGAAGGCAGGGATTCCTCTGGAACAGGAAGAATAAGTGACAGGCATGGAGATATTGCAATGAAAAAAAAGCTTTTTCTGATCATAGGGGGAATCCTCATTGCTGTCGGATGGTTAGACGCAGGAATATCTGCAAAAGCATCCTCTGCGGATGACCGGTTAGATGAATATATCTCTTCACAGGAAGAGAACAGGGTACGGGATCCGCTTGTCCTGACTTATCAGGAAGCGGTTCTTCTTATGGAGGAAGGGAAAAACAGGGAAGCCTTGCTGCAATTTTCAAAGTTTATGGATTATAAAGATTCAAAAGTCCTTGCAGAGGAAGCGTTGAAAAACTGCGGTACATGGGTATCCATATCGGATGGCTATGAAATGATGCTGCCTGCGGGATGGATTCTGGAATCTTCCGATGAGCCTGAATCGAATGTAAAAAGCAGATATCGATGGGTTGGCCTTGAAGATAATATGCCAACGATTCTTGTTTCAACTTACTACAAGTACACATATCCGACAAAAGAACTGGAAGAGGACTACCGGAAAAGAAATGTCCATGAAAAAATGGAGCTGAAAAACTATAACGGGATCGATGTGATACTGAATCTGGATTATGGGGAACCCATGCTGACATGGTCCGACCCTGAAATAGGTTTGATGTATGTGGTTTCATGCGCTACATACAAAGAGTTGACCGAACAGGAAGTAACAGAGATGGTTCCGTATTTCTGTTTGATTCTTGAGACATTAAAACAATCTTAACCTGGCAAGATTCCGTGATCCATCTGGAAGTTGAAAAGCAGCTGGAGATCGGAAAGCACCTTATGGCTAAGCATATCCGCTTCATCGTTGATGCTATGCGTGTCCATATGGTTAACAAAAGGTTCGTATCCACATCAGGTGGAAACGAACCTTTTTGCATATACGCCGCTTTTATCGATTTTCAATCACGCAGCAACGCATTTTTCAGAAGCTTATTTTACCGTAGCGTTAAGAACATTGGACCATGCGGAATAATAATTGACCTTATTTACGGTTTTATAAGTACGGATACGGACGTAGTATCTCTTTTTGGAGGTAAGACTTGTCAGTACGGCAGACACCTTCGAAGCTCCGGAAATTTTCTTCGTCTTCTGTCCCGTCTTGAAATCTTTTCTGGTAGAATACTGAATCACATATCCGCTTACTCTGGAATTCTTGGACCATTTAACGGTCATCTTCTTTGCGGCATTGCTTTTGGCATAGGTGAGCTTGACAGCAGCAGGGTTTACCTTGATGGTGACCTTTTTTGTCTCCGCTGTGTAATTTGCGGTTGCCCCTGCTTTCACAGTGATTGTGACAGTACCGACAAAGTTTTTCTGGATGGTAACCTTTCCTGTGCTGGTTA
>CACZQU010000103.1 GCA_902783305.1 uncultured Lachnospiraceae bacterium
CATTTATTCCCGCGGGAACAGCTAAATGGTAAGGTGCGCGTCAGTTCAGCCTGGCTGAATAGCGGCAATGATTTTTCGGTTCACCCGATTCCAGAGGAAGGAAATCATAAAACCGAGCAGCATTATCACTAAATATCTGGGCATATCCCCCTCTATATAAGGGAGAAGCATCCCCCTTTTATATACATGGATAATAAACACATTGACCAGATAGATTTCATATGACATTTCCCCCAGAATGCGGAAAGCCTTATTTATGATAATCAGCTTTGTTTTCTCTGTCCGGGAAAAAACAGATGGAAGCATGACAGCGAGAGAAACACCGGTAATCGCATAGAGGACAATTCGCTTCAGGTCAAACCCTGGGTTATAAAAAAACGTACACAGAATAGATGATGAGATCATACAGGAAAAAAGACAAACATAAAGAAAGGCAGCCGGTATTTTACGATGTTCGTAAACATATCGTCCTGCCAGGCAGCCAACTGTAAATATCGGAAACCTTGTCAAGGCTATTCTGGTTACCTGATAATAATCGGGAAAGAATCTGTGCACCACCAGTATGCAGGCGGTTTCTGCCAGGCAGATAATGATGGTTCGGATCATTTGTCCGCTGGTACCTCTGGTAAGAAAAATCAATTGGTATACTATGGGATAGATCAGATATGCTGCTATAATCATACCGGTAAACCAGAACATTCCGTTAATGCCCAGCCAGAATCCCAGAGATGGAAGCTGCTGTACGGTCTTCACGATAAAACCATAAAGGTTTCCCCTGTATCTGAATATAGAATAGGCGGCGTACGGCAGAATAATCAGTGTAGGAATAACGATCCTCAATATTCTTTTTTTGTAAAACTGGCGTATGTTCTTTACTTTGGTAAAAGAAAAATACAGACTGATTCCTGACAGAAACAGGAAAATCTCCACACCAAGGATACCCAGACGCAATGGAAACAAAGGATATTTCCAATAACACTTACAGAGAAAAGCATGATACAAAGCAATCCATAATGCGCTGAATCCATAGATTTCATTCCTGTATTTACTGATCAGAAAGAGATCATATTCTTTTGCTGTTTTCTTTTCATTTTTTTCTATTTCCATAACCGATATCCTCATGGTAAAGGCTTCCCCCTGTTCAGCCTGGCTGAACAGGGGGAAGCCCGTTATTTATCCTTCCAGGGCCTGGGCCAGGTCTTCTATAATGTCGTCGATGTTTTCCAGTCCGACAGAAAGGCGGATCAGATCCGGGGCGACTCCGGCAGCGAGGAGCTCTTCGTCGGTCATCTGCCGGTGAGTGGAGGAGGCAGGATGAAGGACGCAGGTGTGGGCATCGGCGACGTGGGTGGCAATCATGGCAATCTTCAGGCGGCTCATAAAGCTTTCCGCGGCTTCCCTTCCTCCCTTGACGCCAAAGGAGATGACGCCGCAGGTTCCGTCCGGCATGTATTTCTTCGCCCTTTCATAGTAGGGATTCCCGGGAAGGCCGGGATAGGTGACCCATGCGACTTTGCTGTGACCGGACAGAAATTCGGCAGCCCTCTGCGCATTTTCGCAGTGTCTGGGTATACGGACGGCGAGGGATTCCAGACCGAGGTTGAGCAGGAAAGCATTCATGGGTGCCTGGATGGAGCCCAGATCCCTCATGAGCTGGGCAGTTGCCTTGGTGATGTAGGCGCCGGCGTTGCCGAAGCGCTCTGCATAGGTGATCCCGTGATAGGATTCATCGGGGGTGGTCAGTCCCGGATATTTGTCGGCGTGAGCCATCCAGTCAAAATTTCCGGAGTCTACGATACATCCGCCTACCGCGGCGTCATGGCCGTCCAGATATTTTGTGGTGGAATGGATGACAATGTCGGCTCCCCATTCGAAGGGACGGCAGTTGATCGGGGTGGCAAAGGTATTGTCCACGATCAGAGGGACACCATGGGCATGAGCGGCCTTGGCCCACCGCTCGATATCAAATACGGTCAGGGCCGGATTGGCGATGGTTTCCCCAAATACAGCCTTGGTATTCGGGCGGAAGGCAGCCTCCAGCTCTTCGTCGCTGCAGTCCGGATCCAGGAAGGTAAAGTCGATGCCCATCCGGCGCATGGTGACGTGGAAAAGGTTGTATGTGCCCCCGTAGATGGCAGAGGAGGAAATCACATGGTCTCCGGCTCCCGCGAGATTGAATACCGAAAAAAAGGATGCTGCCTGGCCTGAGGAGGTCAGCATTCCTGCCGTACCGCCTTCCAGGGCGGCAATCTTCGCGGCTACCATGTCATTG
This sequence comes from uncultured Lachnospiraceae bacterium, assembly GCA_902783305.1. Classification (GTDB taxonomy): domain Bacteria; phylum Bacillota; class Clostridia; order Lachnospirales; family Lachnospiraceae; genus Blautia_A. The sequence continues at coordinate 2,273 of CACZQU010000103.1, forward strand.
GTAGGATTCTGCAGACGGGTATAGAAATAACCTTCCTTTTCCAGGTCAAAGAGCTTTGCCATTTCCTGGCTGGAATCATATTTGAAGGTCGTGCTCTGGATAATCGGAATCATACGGGATTCCCCGTTTTTCGGGGTATAACCGGCCTGAATACATTTGGTTTCCTGTCTCATGGTTTTTCTCCTTATCTATGAATGATTGCGGTGCAAAATGACTCCTACGGATTGTTCCGCGCTTCGCGCTCTCCGGGTCCTGCCCCTATATTCGTATTCCATGGGGCCCCTGGTCTCGCCTGCCGGCTCGGTCCAAAGCTAAACGCGTGCCACTGGCAC
>CACZQU010000104.1 GCA_902783305.1 uncultured Lachnospiraceae bacterium
CGACAGGTATCTGCAGATCGAGCTTTTGATGGATTCAAAAACCGGCCTTAAGATCCCGGTTTCATCCATTGCGGAAAAGGTGTTTTACAGGATCCCGGAGGATTATGTCACCGTGAATCCGGAATCAAAGGGCGAGATCACACTGCTTCGTGAAAGCTTCCGGAAAGACGGTTCCTCCCAGACCGGGTATGTGACGGCAACGGTCTACGACAAGCAGGATAATGACTATCTTGTCGCTACGGATCTGTTTAAGGACGGCGATTACGTGCTGCGCCCCGGTACGGATAAAAAACACCAGGTCACTGAAAGCGACATAGCGCATATCCAGGGAGTTTACAATATCAACAAAGGCTATGCGGTGTTCAGGGAAGTCAGGGTGATCGATCAGAATGAGGAATACTGCATCGTGGAACCATACAGTCCGTACGGTCTGGCTGCACATGATTACATCGTACTTGACGCGTCGACGGTTGACGATGACGACATCATTTACTGAGCATGAGGAATAGGGAAAGATGAGCCAAATTCAGGACAATCTGATTAACGTAAAGCGGAAGATCGAAGAAGCCTGCCTGCGAAGCGGGAGAGAGCCGGAAGAGGTCAGGCTGATCGCAGTCAGCAAAACAAAGCCTGCGCTCATGGTTCAGGAGGCTTACGATTGGGGACAGCGTCTTTTCGGTGAAAACAAACCGCAGGAGATCCGGGATAAACAGCCCGTTCTGCCTGCAGATATCCAATGGCATATGATCGGGCATCTGCAGCGAAACAAAGTGAAATATGTGGTTGGACACGCAGCCATGATCCATTCCGTGGACAGCGTCAGGCTTGCGGAAGCCATCAGCGAGGAGGCTGTCAGAAAACAGCTCACCGTCCCTGTTCTCGTTGAGGTGAATATGGCTCTCGAACTTTCAAAATTCGGGCTTCGTCCTGAGGATACGGAAGAGTTTATCGAGGCGATCGCTCCCCTTGAAGGGATCAGTATAAAGGGGCTGATGACGATTGCGCCCTATACTGACGATCCCGAGGCCAACCGTGTCTATTTCAGGGATTTGCGGAATTTGTCTATTGACATAGATTCTAAAAACATTGATAATGTTAGTATGTGTGAACTTTCCATGGGTATGACCGGCGATTACGAAGTGGCAGTGGAAGAAGGGGCTACATTTGTAAGAGTCGGTACCGGTATATTCGGAGATAGATGATAAAATGAGTGTACTCGACAGATTTCTAAATGTAATGAAACTGAATGACGAAGATGAATTTGACGGCGAGGAATATCTTGACGAACCCGATATCGAAGCCGAAGAAACTGACAGAAGGGTGAAAAGACGTATCATCAGGGACAGGGAAGATGATCTTTTCGATGATACTGAAACGGATGAGAGAACTTCTTCCCAGACATCTTCAAAAAGTACGTCCCGCGGGTCTTCATCTTCCAAAAAGAAAGAGAGCATCCCGGCTAAGGTAACGCAGATACGTTCCCGCAGGAGAAATTCCGACAACGGAATGGAAGTTTGTGTGATCAGGCCCCATACCATGGAGGATGCCAGAGAGATCACGGAAACGCTGCTTGCCAATTGTACGGTCGTCCTTAACCTGGAGAACCTTGAACTGGACATTGCCCAGCGCATCATCGATTTTGCCTCCGGTTCCTGCTACGCCATAGACGGAAACCTGCAGAAGATCAGCAGCTACATCTTTATTATTACACCTTCCACCGTGGATATTTCAGGTGATTTTCAGGAGATCCTGAGCGGTGCGTTTGACGTCCCGTTTGAGAGCAGATATTGACAGGATTATGACAGCCGAAGAAGAAAAATTCAAAAAGAGGATCCTGGATCTGGCAAACGCCTGCTATACCAAAGGGTATGCGTGCTTCACCGGATTTCTTGATCTGAATGAACAAAGTATTTATCACCGTTCAAAGAAAGAGCTTACATTTGTTTCCACCGGGCTCTGGGGCGGCTATGAACTTGCTGAGCGTCAGATGTTGGCATTCCGACCTGATGCTCTTTCTTTGTGTGAGGCGGAATATCCCATCCGCTGCCTGCAGGTGCGTGTTTCCGCTCCCAGATACGCCGAGCCGCTGACGCATCGGGATTATCTAGGCAGTGTGCTTGGCCTCGGTATTGACCGGTCGAAGATCGGTGATATTCTGGTCAGAACGGACGGCGCAGATGTTCTGTGCGAAGAAACCATGGCCGGATGGCTTGCTGATGAACTTTCAAGGGTGCGGCACACCGAAGTGCACTGCACAGTCGCGGAATGCGAAGATCTTAACTGGAAGAGCGAGGTAAAGGTCATTGAAGGCAGCCTCATGTCAGTCCGTCTCGATGCCATTCTTCCGCTTCTCTGGAAAGGTTCCAGGAGTTC
>CACZQU010000105.1 GCA_902783305.1 uncultured Lachnospiraceae bacterium
AAAGTCTGGTGGGGGTTCGAAGACCAGAGACTGTACGAATGGGCTAAAGAAGAGCTGTTGGAACTGGCGCAGAGCGGGCAGCCCTTCAACTTTACAATGCTTACGGTGGACACGCATGCGCAGGATGGTTATTACTGCAAACTCTGCCATAACCAGTACAGGGACCAGTATGCGAATGTTTGGAGATGCGCTTCTGAGCAGCTTGGTGAATTCGTAACCTGGATCAAAGAGCAGGATTTCTATCCCAATACGACGGTAGTCATCCTGGGAGACCACTGCAGCATGGACATCGACTTCTATCCGGAGACCGACAGCGGCTCCGAGATTATTTTCGGAAAAGCCGGAGAGCAGCTCCTGCAGGAACGGGAGGAAAACGGGGAGACGTCCGGTACACAGGAAAACCTTTCGGACCAGGCGGAAGATACGGAGGGAAATGTCAGGGGCGTATATAATGTATTTCTCAACGCTGCGCAGTCGGGTAGTGCAGGGGCTTCTTTCCGGGAGAAAAACAGGAAGTTTACTACGCTGGACTTCTTCCCGACGATCCTGTCCTCAATGGGGGCGGAGATCGAAGGCAACAGGCTTGGCCTTGGAACCAATCTCTTCTCAGACGAACAGACGCTGGCAGAGAAGTACGGCTATGAGTATCTGTTCTCGGAACTGGCCAAGAGATCGGTTTTTTATGAAAAGGAGATCATGTTTGTAAAATAGGGCTGGGAGGCTGCATATTAATCAGCTGATTGATGCGTTTTAAGGTTTTTTGTCTTGGGTTTGCCAGTACAAGTAATCATTCCAAGCATCATCAGACCATATTTTTTCACTCATCTTCAACCTCAATCAATTCATGAGCAGTGCCTTTCCCAGATCTGAGTTCTTGAACAGATTTCAGAATATAGGCTTGATTTGAAGGATTATAGAATGGATCTTCCAATTTGATTTCAAAGGGGATCCTTCTTTCACGTAGAACTGCTTTTACGAATAGATTGATGGCGGCAGACGTATTAAGGCCTACAGAAGAGCAGAAGGCATCGAAGTTGGCTTTGTCTGTTTCGTCGACACGTGCAGTTATTGTTGAGAGAGCCATATGATCACTCCTTTCTAAATGATTTGATAACATCAAAGCACTATAGTAAAACGATAGCAAGCATTTGTAGTACAAAAGGAAGAATAAATGAGGAGAGTTTTTGTTTGCTAAGTGAAGCAATGCTGTCAGAATAATAGAAAATTACCTCTCATAGTGTGTCCATAAGCTTACAATTTTGATGGTTCGCTCTTCTTCAAGAACCTGATAAACCAGGCGGTGTTGATAGTTGATCCTTCTGAAATAAAGTCCCTGAAGATCACCGACCAGCTTCTCATAGGATGGTGGAGTCTGAAAAGGATTATTTCGAATGACATCGATGAGAGCCTTGGCTTTTGCATCCAGATGAGCAGCTTTAAGCTTTGGAATATCTTTTGTCGCAGTTCTAGTATAGACGATTGTATACACTTACCAGACTACCTCCTCCTCGGAGACTGTTTCAGCTAAAGGAGTTTTGAGTCCTTCGACTAATTTCTCTTTCATTCCCGGAACAGAAGTAAGGTATAAGGTCTCTACCATCCCAAGATATTCTTCCTCGCTGATCATCACAGCATTACCGTCTTTGGTAGTAATGTTGACAGGTTCATTAAAGCGAACAGTGTTTTCAACCATTGTGTATACATTTTTTCTGAAATTTGTAATGGTAGTGGTAGTCATGTAAGATGCCTCCTTCTTTTTGCGTACATTATAGCGTACGCGAATGAAGTGGTCAACATTTCACTTGTTCCCCTTTCCGGCCATAAGCTATACTTAAAGTGTCAATGTCCGGATCGCATTGAGCAAATAGATCCGTTGGGAGGGAAGCACCGTGAAAAAGCGTATAGTTGCCTGCATTTGCCTTCTAATCATGTGTGTTGTAACAGCATGCGGCAGTGGGAGTTCGAATAATTTAGGAGAAGGTGGCGGGAGCCGGGCCGGGAATGAGGCCACGAAAATCCCGTGGAATATGTTTTCCACAATTAATGATTTGTCCTATCCTATGTGGTATCTTTCGGTGAAGGAACA
>CACZQU010000106.1 GCA_902783305.1 uncultured Lachnospiraceae bacterium
ACTGGTACAAAGAATCCTGAAAAAGGTGACAGATCCCGTAAGTCCGGTGGATATGGACCGGCTTCTGGTCATGACCTTCACCCGGGCGGCAGCCGGAGAGATGAAGGAGAGACTTACCCGGGCTCTGGAGGAGGAGCTGAACAATGATCCGGGTAATGAGCTGCTGCTTCGCCAGATGAATCTGGTCCATACGGCGCAGATTACGACGATAGACGGGTTCTGTGCCTATGTGCTGAGGAATTATTTTCATCTGATCGGACTGGATCCCGCTTTCCGGATCGCGGAAGAAGGGGAGCTGACCCTGATCCGGGAGGATGTGATGGGAGAACTCCTGGAGGAACGCTACAGCCTGGGAAATCCGGATTTTCTCCGCTTTACAGAGTATTTTGCCACAGGAAAAAGCGATGCTTCCATCTCAGATCTCATCCAGAGGATCTATAATACGTCCATGAGCAGTCCTTACCCTGCAAAGTGGCTGGCTCAGTGCCGTGAAATGTATCAGATCAGGACAGAGGAGGAGCTTACACAATCATCCTGGTATATTCTTTTCCGGGAGGATCTGAAGACGGATCTTGAGGACTGCGCTCAGCTTCTTCACGAGGCTGCGCAGATATGCGGATCTGCCGGGGGACCGTGTTTTTTACTGGACCGGGTGGAGGCAGAGAGGGATCAGGTCCGGCACCTCCTTGTGACCGCGCAAAAGAAGGGTTTTGATGCGGTCAAGCAGGAGATGGATCAGCTGGTCTTTCTCCGGATGACATCCAGAAAAGCTCCGGGAGAAAATCCCATTCTCCGGAAAGCGGCTTCCGACAAACGGACACAGGCAAAAAAAATGCTGGAGGAAATCAGGGATTCGGTATTTGGTGAGGAGCTTTCCGGGATTTTGGAACAGATCCGGCAGTGCAGCGGACTGATGGAGGTCCTGATTTCTCTGGTGGAGGAATTTTCGGCGCGCTTTGCGGCGGCAAAGGAGGAAAAAAACCTGCTGGATTTCGCCGATCTGGAGCATTTCGCGCTGAAGCTCTTAAAGCCTGAGGATGGACCTTACAGCCCGGCTGCCAGAGAACTGTCGGAACGATTTGATGAAATCATGATCGATGAATACCAGGACAGCAACATGGTGCAGGAATACATTGCCAGAGCGGTAAGCGGATGGACGAAGCAGAAGGATAATCTGTTTATGGTAGGTGATGTCAAGCAGAGCATCTACCGCTTTCGTCTGGCCAGACCGGAGCTGTTCATGGAAAAATACGAGACCTATTCCCTGGAGGACGGAGAGGAAATCCGAATCGATCTTCACCGGAATTTCCGCAGCCGCCGGCAGGTGCTCGACGCGGTAAACTATATTTTCCGCCAGGTCATGCACAAGGATCTGGGCGGAATCAACTATGATCAGGCGGCCTGCCTTTATTATGGGGCGGATTATCCGGAGCTTCCCGGACAGACGGATCCCTTCCGGACAGAGGTGCTGATGGTAAACAAGGAGCTGCCGGAGCTTACGGACGATACGGGACCGGACCTTCCCAAAGAGCTGGAGGCCGTGGCGGTCGCCCAGCGGATCGAACAGATGGTGGGGAAGGAAATGATTTATGACCGGAAGGAGAAGGAATTCCGCCCTGTCCGCTATGGGGACATTGTTATCCTGCTGCGCTCGGCGGCAGGATGGGCCGAAACCTTTTCCGAGGTCCTCTCTTCCCGGAATATTCCCAGCTACAGGCTGTCCAGAACGGGATACTTTTCCGCGCCGGAGGTGGTCTGCGTCCTGAATTACCTGCGGATCTGCTCCAACCCCCGTCAGGACATTCCGCTGGCCGGGGTGCTGCAGTCCCCGATTGCGGGACTGACCGTGAAGGAGATGGCCGATCTTCGGGCAGAGTATCCGGAAGGACTGCTTTATGACAGTGTGACAGCCTCGGGAAACGGAAAACTGGCAGCCTTTCTTACGCAGCTGGAGGACTTCCGCATGCGCTCGCGGTACATACCGATTCATGAGCTGATCCTGGAGATCCTGGAGGAAACCGGTTATCTCCGGTATGTAAGTGTGCTTCCGGAAGGAGCCCAGAGAAAAGCAAATCTGGGCATGCTTGTGGAGAAGGCCAAGGCCTTTGAAAAAACCAGCTACAAAGGCCTGTTCAGCTTTATACGCTATATTGAGAAGCTGCAGAAATATGAAGTGGATTTTGGCGAAGTCAATACGGCCTCCGACGCTGAAGGATGCGTACAGATTATGACCATTCACAAAAGCAAAGGGCTGGAGTATCCGGTCGTATTTGTGTCGGGAATGGGAAAACGCTTTAATTTTATGGATCTGAGGGAAAATGTGCTGACTCATCCGGAGTACGGGATGGGGATGGATCAGATTGACCTGGAGACGCGTGTCCGTCATCCCGGTTTTGTCAAAAACCTGATTGCCCGTCAGCTGCGCAAGGAGATGCTGGGAGAAGAGCTCAGAATCCTTTATGTTGCGATGACCAGAGCCAGGGAAAAGCTGATTCTGACTGGATGCCAGGGAAATCTGGAAAAAAAGGCGGCGGAGTATGCCGGTGTATGTCTCAACACCGATCCGGTTCTGCCTTTCCGGCTCCGGTATAAAGCCTCCTCCGCCTGGGACGTCATTCTGCCTGCCCTGGCAAGGCACAGGGCATTTTACCGCTTCTTTGAGAAATACGGGCTGGCTCCACAGAAGGTTACTGATCTATATGAGGATCCCTCCTCGTTCCTGGTCCATATCATCGAACCGGAGGAGCTGGTGGTGAAGGATGTCGCGCCAATGGCCGGCAGACAACAGCTTCATGATGTGCTGACGCAGCTCCCTGTGGATCAGGTTTATGATCCCCGGATCCGCCGGCTGCTGGAGGAACGCTTCGGTTTCCGCTATTTCTGGGAATATCTTCGTGATCTGCCGGTGAAGTATTCGGTATCGGAGCTGAAAAAACGAAGCTGGCTTACGGATGAAGAAGCTCCGGCCGCTCCTTCTGTCCCCGTAAACGTACAGCCTGAAGAATATCCTGCATCTCCTTCCCCGGGAAGCCCGAAGCAGACCGGGATGACAGCTGCCCAGAGGGGAACCGCGTATCACCGTTTCTTTGAATGCCTGGATTACCGCGGCGCCGGAGAAAAAGGGTGTCTTGAGAAGCAGCTGGAGGAACTGGTCCAATCCCGCAGGATGACCCGGGAACAGGCTCAGTGCATCCGCCTTCGGGACTTTGAGGCCTTTCTGGCTTCTTCCATCGGACTGCGGATGAAGGATGCATTCCTCAGGGGCGTTCTTGTCCGGGAGCAGCCTTTTGTCTTTTCCCTGCCGGCCAGGGAGGTGGATCCTTCCTTTACGGTGGAAGACCCGGTTCTGATTCAGGGGATTATCGACGCATATTTTACGGATGAAGACGGAACCATCATCCTTGTGGATTACAAGACCGATCATGTGAATACCGGAGAGGAACAGCGTCTCGTGGATTTATACCATGTCCAGCTGGAGGAATATGCAAAAGCGCTGGAAAAGCTGACCGGCAGGAGGGTGAAGGAAAAGTATCTGTACAGTGTGGCGCTGGGAAAGGAAGTTTGGGTATAGCCGGATCGTAAAGCCACGCGCGGGGAAGGTTAGATCGTGAATAGTAACGCGCTCTACGGTCTGACGGCGCTCTCTTACAGTTCCTGTTTGCAATTGCGCAGATAAACGTGTATAATCAGATGCATATCGATGGAAGCTACCGGGAGTGATCCTTAACATGGACACTTTTGAGATCAGGCGATCAGGAGGATCTGTCATGTCGAATTCATACAATATCTGCCTTGACGTAGGCGGAACCAAGGTGCTTGGGGTGATTTTTGATGAGAATCGTGAAATCATCTACCGGCTGAAAAAAAAGACAGCAGAGGATGGGAATTCATCGGATAACGTGGAGAAGGTGATTATCTCCGTCGTGGAGGAGATGATCAAAGCGTCCGGTATCAAAAAGAAAGAGATCAATGCTATCGCGAGCTGCGCTCCCGGTGTGATCGATCAGGATGGCGGTATCGTCGTATTCTGCCCCAACCTGCCTCTTCGTGATTATGACATCCGCACACCAATGGAGAAACGCTTCGGAGTACCTTTCTTTATCGGAAACGACGTGAACCTCGGCGTACTCGGGGAGTACAAATTCGGGGCGGCCAAGGGCTACAAAAACGTGGTCGGTTTTTTTGTCGGAACAGGAATGGGCGGCGGCCTGATTTTAAATGGTAAGCTTTTCACGGGGAATAAATTCAAGGCGGCAGAATACGGACATATGATCCTGGATCCGGAGGGGCCATTGTGCAACTGCGGTCAGAGGGGCTGCCTGGAGGCGTTTTCGAGCAAAAAGGGTATGACAGCCTATATCCGGCAGCAGGCCTCCCGGGGACGGAAGAGCTTTCTGGCCGATCACATTGAAGGCGGTGTCTTCCGCAGCAAGTATCTGAAAAAGGCGATCGCAGACAATGATCCCGTCACCATGGAAGCGGTGGACCGCGCATGTCATTACCTGGCTGTCGCTACGGGAAACATGATCAATACGATCAGTCCGGATATCGTCGTATACGGCGGCGGAGTCATGGAAGCGGTCGGGGATGTCTTTATGGAGAAGATCCTTGCGCAGGTGGATCGTTACTGCATGCCTTCCATCCGCTCAACGGTGGAGCTGAAAGCAGCTGCTCTGGGGGATGACTCCGTAGTATACGGATGCCTTGCCATGATTGAAGCGGCAAAGAAAAAGTAAGAAATGGAACCAGACTCGGGGGAATAAACAGAAGGTAAAGTGTATTTGTTTCCCCGGTATACGCAGAAGGACTGAAATATCCGTTCCGGATATTATAGCAAACGAATGAAATGCCAGCATTTTATTCGTTTACTTCCGAATATAACCTGAAAAAGGGCTGCGAAATAACGGATCCGGATTTCCGTTATTTCACAGCCCTTAACCATCTTTACGGCCGATGAAGCATTTACGGACCGGAAGATGAGGAGCCGGACAGTAACGGAAAAACGGCCTGTCGGAAATGAGGAGTCAGCATAATGGCTGAGCAGGAGGAGAAATCATGAGCTTACAACAAACACCATCCGCAGAGAGAATCCATATCGGTTTTTTTGGATGCAGAAATGCCGGGAAATCCAGTGTGGTCAATGCCGTGACAGGGCAGGAGCTTTCGGTTGTCTCGGAGGTGAGGGGAACGACGACCGATCCGGTGATCAAGGCCATGGAGCTCCTTCCCCTCGGCCCTGTGGTGATCATCGATACGGCGGGGTATGATGACGAAGGAATGCTGGGAGAGCTTCGCGTCCGGAAGACGAAGCAGGTGCTGAACAGGACAGATATCGCTGTCCTTGTCTGCGATGCCGGAGTCCTGGAGAGAGGGAGCGTAAGACAGGATGAACTTGAGCTGGTCCGCTTTTTTACGGAAAAAGGAATTCCCTATCTGATCGTGATCAACAAGGCAGACCTTCTGGAGGAGGACAGAGTGATTCTTCTGGAACGCTCTTTCCCTTTGGAGCTGCAGGGAAAGGTTTCCTTTGTCAGTACGTTGACAGGGGAGGGAATACAGGAGCTGAAGGAACAGCTGGGAAAACTGGCTCCGAAGGAGGATCCGGGACACCGGATCGTCGGTGACCTTCTGCAGAAGAATGATGTGGTTGTACTGGTTTGTCCCATCGATGAATCCGCTCCCAGGGGCAGGCTGATCCTTCCTCAGCAGATGACGATCCGCGATATTCTGGACAGCGGCGCCATTGCGGTTGTGACAAAGGAAACCGAGCTTGCCCGGACCCTGTCCGCCCTTGCGGCGCCGCCAAGGATGGTCATCACGGACAGCCAGGCCTTCCGGGTGGTCAATGAGATCGTCCCGGATGAGGTTCCGCTGACCTCCTTCTCGATTCTCATGGCCCGATACAGGGGATTCCTGGAGGCGGCGGTTGACAGTGTTGACGCCATCCGCAATCTCCGGGACGGCGACCGGATCCTGATGGCGGAGGGCTGTACCCACCACAGACAGTGCGAAGATATCGGTACGGTCAAGATTCCGAATCTGATCCGGAAAACCACGGGAAAGGACATTCAGTTTGAGTTTACCTCGGGCAGGGAATTCCCGGAGGATCTGACGCCGTATGCTCTGGTGATACACTGCGGAGCCTGCATGAATTCCGACAGAGATGTGCAGTACCGTATGCGGTGCACTCTGGATCAGGGAGTTCCGTTTACCAATTATGGCATGGTGATCGCCGGACTGACGGGAATCCTGGGGAGGAGCCTCGGCGTGTTTGACGCATAAGCGTTACCATCCACGGTCTGTCCATTCCCTTATCCCCTTGCGCGGGTTGGTTACTATTCACGGTCTGACTTCCCCCGCGCGTGGCCTTACGGTTAATCCGCGAGCTGTAACGCGGGTTGGCCGCATGATAATAATTCTTTCTTGACTTTGCCAGGCCTATGCGGTATATTTTGTATTGTTGATTTACCATGCTAAAATGATAGTACAAAAAAGCGCTATCCGCACAGGAGGAAAAAATTTATGAAAAAATGGATGGGTTTGGTTCTTGCAGGCTTGATGACAGCAGGGATTATGGCAGGAGCGGTATCGGCCGAGGAGTCGGACTGGGCATACATTGAAGGAAAAGGCAAGATGACAATTGGTATGACATTGTTCGCTCCGATGAATTATTATGATGGCGATGAGTTTGTCGGCTTTGATACGGAGCTGGCGAAGGCTGTCGGCGAGAAGCTCGGCCTGGAGATTGAATTTGTCGAAATCAACTGGGATTCCAAGGAAATCGAGCTTAATTCCCAGAATATCGACTGCATCTGGAATGGCATGTGCATTACCGAGGAGCGCAAGGAGAACATGTCCATCTCCGATCCTTATCTGTACAACACCCAGGCGATTGTCGTCAAGGCAGACCGAGAGGAAGAGCTCATGGCGGATGTATCCGGAGCGTATGTCGTTGCGGAGCAGGGATCTACCGGTGAGGGCAAGCTTCTCGGAACGATCGAGGATGATGACACGGTTGAGGTATCCGCGAAGGAGTATTTTGCCGATGCCAATTATACGGCTGTCGATTCCATGGCAAAGGCTCTGATGGAGGTCAAGGCAGGCACGGCAGATCTGGCCCTGGTGGACAGTGTATGCGCCCTTGCCATGGTAGGAGAAGGAACGGACTATGATGATATGGTCGTCAACCTTGACAACAATTTCGGCCTTCAGGAATACGGAATTGCCTTCAGAAAGGGCAGCGATGTGACGGAGAAGGTAAATGAAGCGATCAAGGAGCTGGCGGAAGATGGCACGATCGCTGAGATCGCTGCGAAATATGGTCTGGAAGAAGCTTTGATCCCTGTGGAGGCAGAATAAAGGAATGGTTTGTTTTCATCTGAAACACGGATTTGCAGATGACGGAATTCACTCAGGAGCTGTAATGAAATAATTATTTCATTACAGATTACGGTATCCGGCTCAAAGCCCTGGATCCAGGATACGTGAATATTAGTTTTTGGCCGATGGACAAATACTTTTATATCTGGTCCTGCTTCCAGGGCATTGTTTTGTTTTCCGGTAAAATCGTTTCGTTTTGACCGGTCATCCCTGTCTGAAGGAAAGGAATAGGTATATGCAGGAAATTGTTAGGACATTGTTTGGGGGATTTGGGGAAAACCTCAGGATTTTTTTGCTGACCCTGGCGATGGCAATTCCGCTGGGTCTGGTGATCACGCTGGGTTCCATGACTCATTTCAAGCCGGTCCGGTGGATCACGAGAGTATATGTGTGGATTATCCGGGGAACTCCGCTGATGCTGCAGCTTTTTGTTGTGCTGTATGCGCCGGGACTCCTTTTCAACATCCCCATGC
>CACZQU010000107.1 GCA_902783305.1 uncultured Lachnospiraceae bacterium
AAGCGCTTTTCGTTGGAGGCTTTCTTCAGGTCGTTCACCAGTACGGTTTCATAATCCGCCAGGTCTTCCGGATAATCAGACCCGAAACGATAATGAGTGTATAGCTTCATCAGGTCATTGATCATGACCACAAGTCCGCAGGAATCGATGAGCCGGTGATCCATATGAATGAAAAAACCATTGAAGCCTTCCGGCAGCTTCACCATCGTCACATCACACATCGGGCGCTCATCGCCGTCCATGGTTTCATAAGCCCAGCTTTGCATCAGTTCATCCGCCTGGGCCAGCGTCATACCGGAAAGATCCTTATAAGGGATATCCCTGGTTTCCTGCTGGACGATATACTGCCAGATTTTTCCATCCTCATCCGGCTTTGTAAACCGCAGACGCATACATCCATACCTTTGGTACTCAAGCTGGATACATTTTTTCAGCAATCCGAAATCAATTTCCGCTTTCAGTGATGCTACGCTGCTCACTCCAGACACCTGCTGGGTGTTGTATTCCCGGATCCATTGATAATGCATGTTCTGTGCCGCAGTCAGCGGATACTCTTTTCTCATCTTAAGGAACTCCCTTCTAACGTTTTCCCTGTGTCACAGTCGTATTTCTCAAAAAACCCGGAGACCTTCTGCCTGTATAATTCCGGTGCCGCATAGGAGCAGCACAGGTGTCTGGCCCGGGGGATCATCACCAGTTCCTTCGGGGCTGTACATAGTTCATAATTCAGTCTGGAGTTTTCAGGAAAGACATAGGTATCATCCTCCCCGTGAAAAAACAGGACCGGCAGCCGGTTCTGCTTCAGCGCCTGCGTCGTATCCGTATCCTTCATCCGGAAATGTCCGAAAATATGGCAGAACAGGTCCACACGGAGCAGAAGCAGTTCGATCCTGTGCAGATGGAACCAGCTGGAAGCGATGTCTCTCAGCTGCTGTTTCATGGAATGGAAACCGCAATCCGCGATCACTCCCCTCACCTCAGAAGGCAGAGGATGGCCTGCCGCCAGAATGACTGCAGCTGCCCCCATGGACTGTCCATAAAGATAGACAGGGAGCTTTTGTGTATTTTTCCCGCTTAAGCTTTCCAGCCAGGCCAGTACATCCTCCTGCTCCTTTGCTCCGAAGGTAATATAGGAGCCTTCGCTTAATCCACAGCACCGCTGGTCAATCATCAGAAGGCTCGTATTGTTTTCATGCAAAAACCGGGCGATGTGAGCGACGCTTCCAAAACGGGTTCCGCGGTAACCATGGCTCATCAGGACAATTCTCCGCGCCCTGGCGGCGGGATACCAGGAAGCGTGCAGCTTAAGCCCGTCTGTGCTCCGGATATACCAGTCCTGCATCGGCTGTGCCTTGCACCAGGCCTTTCCCGCCTCATATTCCTCTTCAAAGCCATTCCTGGGATGGTTGATCACCGTTTGCTTAAGCGCAAACCATTTTCTCCTGTTCGGATCTGACGGTTTTTTCTCTTTTTCTGAGCTTTCCTTTTTTCTCTTTGTTCCGGCATAGGTAATGAAGCGGAAAAAGGGCCAGCCCATGACGAGATAAACAAAGATTCCCACGGCCAGAAATAGTGCCAGTATGAAGTGAAATGTGTCGGTTATCTGCATAATCACCCCTTTCCCGTTTCATAAACCCTGACGGTTTCCGCCCTTCCCTCATAAAACCAGTATACATGACTCAGGACATTACCGCCACTTTTTCTTTGTCATACTTTAAGATGTGGTCTCCCGATTCCGTCCATGATGGCATTAAATACTCTCCGGCAGTTTTCGGTAGTAAAATGGCACCCGTCAGAAATATAGGTATTATCCTCGGATTCATATCCTATCCCGGACAGATATTTATACCCGTACTTTTTCTGGTTTGAAGCCAGAGCCATCTTTCTGTTCGCTTTGACGATTGCCGGATTATGGTATCCCCGGTCCTGCACTATCCCCATGATGTAAAATCTGGGTTTCACCTTTCTGCCCTTATAGGTTACATTAACCTTGGAAAGAAGATTCATCGTAGACGTCATCCCGAAAAAGGACTTCTCCAGCCATCTGGTTCCATAACTGCTGTTCTGATCAGGATTCTCCACATCATTGATTGTAGCAGACAGAACGACATGGCATTGACCGTATTTCTGAAGTATCGCTTTTACCAGTGTCTTTTGCCTGGACCGCTTGGCCCCGATGGATATTCGTGTATCCAGCGTCTTATACCCTGTATGCCAGTGCGCTCCGATCGTTGCACTGAAGGCAGCCCTGGAGTTAATCTCCTCTGCCAGCCCTACGATCCGGCTGTCACCGATGATGAGAACAGAAGACCGGATCCTGCCGGGACTGGACGTGACATAATATGACTGGGCGGATACCTTCGTGTCAGGGTATACCATGCTTCCGATAACCAGGATAACTACGAGAACCGCAGCTGCCGTTTTTTTTGTGAAAGATTTCATTTTTGTATTCCTTTCGCTTTACCATAAATCACTCTGTATTCTTACTCTGAATGATTCATCCCCGCAGCCTCATGTTCCCGGACTGATCCCCTATTCACCCGGTACACTTTGCTTTCTGTCAGTCGGGCAAGCCCGTAACGCTGTTTTCCATTTCTTTCCTGTCCATCCGACTACCGTTTCCCGCCTATGCAGCTGTAAATATCCGTGCCGCAGACCGCCGCAGCCATTTACTAAGTGCCGAAAAGAACGCGGATATTCTCTCTGTCCTTCTCCTTTTCCGCCTCCGAAATTGACCGGTAAGGCAGAAGATCCCGGTGAATACGCTTGCCAGGATCCTTGCTCCTGCCATTATCCGGAATGCCATATCTCCAGTTATTCAGATAATGATATCGACACCACCGGATGTGTTCAAGCTCTGACAAGAGCTCCAGACACTCCGGATTCATCTTATCCACGTCAGTTTCCTCTCCCCTGATCGAAAGCATTTTCAGCTGAATTTCATGATAATCCGCGGAGCTGATGTTGGAGTACCGGGTAAATCCATCCAGCTTTTCCCATTCAAGCTCCTTATTGACGTCATTTTCCTCGATATGTGTATAAATATGCGCATACCGCAGATTAATTCTCTTTGCCCGTTCATACAGATTACCGCCAAGGACATATTCCGGATTCAGTGCGTTCTCTTTCCAGTTATACAATGTCACGCGCTGATTATCCCCGAAAAGATAAGGTGCTAATTCATCGGATGAAAAAACATGAATATTCTTTTGCTGTGAAGCCAGAAGAATATTGTCCACCAGCTCTGCCTGCTTCTCCTGTTCCAGAACCAGAACAGCTGCAGCTTCTTCCAGAAGAGACAGACAGTCATACCAGTGTTCATCATGAAAGACGGCTCTGTCTTCTATGGATTCCAGCTGTGTGTGTACGGAACGGAAAAGTGTGCTGTCTCCAAAGATATGATACCTTATCTCCTGATCCGGAGAGAAAATATTATCCTGTAAGCCATACAAAAGGACATTCTCGCCAAGCTTGCCGAATCCAAGCAGGACAATACTCATTTTGTGTCCGCGGAGGAGGGATTCATCATATAAGCAATGCTCCTTCCAGTACAGACGTCCCGCGATTTCTTCCGGACTGACCAGATGGAGACTCGATGAAACGGACATCTGCGGGCGTACGGAGCTGCAGAACATATACACTTCCCGGTTTTGGATCCTGTTCCTGTTTTTCTGATAGAAATCCAGATTGTCTTCTTCGTTCCCGATCAGGACATAACGCTGTGCCTGAACAAACTTTTCCTTTCCTTCAATTCCCTTCTTACCAATGCTGCGCAAAAATACCGTTCTGTCTTCTTCACGGCCGTAAACCGCGATACTGTCACCTTTTCTGTATCGTATCGCGTTATCTATCCTGTCCCGCAGTGACGAAAAAAACAGGATCAGTCCGCTTGCCGTCGCGACAGGCGCCGTCCACCTGGCTGCTTCCAGAAAAGCATTGGCCGGAGGATCCTGAACATTCATGGCATACATGCAAAGCGACAGAAAACCTGCATCCAGTATCTTTTCTCCTGCCAGAATAAAGCCGGCGGTTCCGATCAAAAACGGGATACAGAGGAAGAGATACTTACCTTTTTTCATCTCATTCATGATGCTCCTCTCTCAGTCCTTCCCCCCGGAGATATCCTCCATCCTTTCAGGCAGGAGATGCTTGCCTTTACCATTCGCATGCGATGCAGAAACATTATTCAGGATCCTGCTGTCTGTTCCGGATGTGTAAGTACTTCCCGCTGTCATTCCGGGCGGCAGCCTCACCCTATATTCCTCCCTAACCAGATCAGAATGCAGGCACCGACCACCGAAACCAGAGTTCCTCCAATCAATCCATGTCCCACAACACCAACAAATCTCAGGACAATCGAGCCGACGATTCCCCCTCCCAGACCAAGAAGTACATTTCTGACTGTACTTCCCTCACTGTTCATCAGTTTTCCGGCAATATATCCTGCGACGCCGCCCATAATCAGTGTCCATATTATCCCCATGTTTTTCCTCCTTTACTCATATCCAGTGCCGCCAGTACGTCTATATTCAGCCTGCCAGACTGCAGCTGCTCCCATACTCTTTATTTGTAATAATAAACATTATACCTTAAAATTTCCTTTCTATCAACCGGTACGTTTCGGGTATACCGACAAATCGCAGGTCATCCGTTAAGCCTGGAGCAGAAACACTGAATTTTACGCAGGTTTCAGGAATGATCTGAAAAAATCAAACAGAAATCCATCGGTACCCCTGCGTTTCAGAAAAAACAAACAGCCTCCTGAGCGGGTACTATTCGTGTCCGCGTCGGAATGAATCAGCTGCCCGCGGATGCTTTTACGGTCAAACCGTGAATGAAAGCAAAAAACCTGAATGATTCCGGAACGCAAAATCATTCCGTAAACCATCCAGGTTTATTGTGGTTACCGTCATCAGAATTCTTTTTCCCCGATCACCCTGATACTCCACAGATAGCAGGCAGCTGTAATCAGTGCACATACAGCAGACAGGATAACCAGTACAACAGCCGGGGAGCAGGCGTCAAGGATCTGTTCCAGGCTGCGGAAAGGGTTCCCCAGTCTGTCAGAAACCGTTTTCGTCCCGTACAACACAATCGCGATGAGGCCGAACAAGCCAAATAAAACAACCCTGCTTTTTTCTGATCCGTATTTCAGCTGAAGCGGAATCATGACCGCAGCTGACAGATACATCACAGGAATTATGGCTGTCAGCATCGGCAGTTCTCCGGCCAGGTCTGCCTCCCCCGGACGGATAACGCTTCCGATGAAGTACAGAACTATCCCGGCACACCATGCGGCCACCTCCATCATGAAGCAGAACAGATATTTTTCTCTTACATATGTTTTCCTTTCAAAGGGCAGCGTCATCAAAAACTCAAATCCATTGTCGAATTCGTCATAGCTTATTGTTCCGATTGCCAGTATCGTTGAAAACATGGTAAGGTATCCGACGAGAAAAGAACCATCCATCGACATCCCCATGATCAGAGCCAGTCCAAAGAAAATCCCGATCGTCTGCTTCCTTGCGGCCGTGAGCCGCAGATCTTTTTCTATCAGACCCCGCATATTATTTCCCTCCCGTCATCATCAGGATCAGATCATCTATGCTGCCATTCTCGATGACGATACCTGGATATCTTTCCGAATAATACTGCTTTTTTCCGGTAAAACACACATATCCAAAGCTTTCTTTTTTCGTGCTGAGAATATAGCTCTTGTCAAGCCTTCCGTAAGCTTCCTCATCCATCTTCATTATGGCATAATCGCTTAAGATCGTATCCGTATCTTCGTGAAGAATGATTTTTCCGTTATGGATCAGGTAAATATCGTCGCACAGCCCTTCAAGGTCAGAAGAAATATGGGAAGTCAGCAAAACAGAGCGCCTCTCATCGTCAAGCAGATACTTCCGGAGCAGATCGAGGATGTCATTTCTTGCTTCCACGTCAAGCCCTGCTGTGGGTTCGTCCATGATGAGCAGCTCTGCCTGATGGCTGACAGCAGCCAGGACGCGGAGCTTCGCGCGCATACCTGTGGAAAAATCCTTTATCGTCTTGTCAAAGGAAAGTCCTTGCGCTATGCAGTTCTCTCTGAAAAAAGCTTCATCAAATGCCGGATACAGTTTCCTGAGAATACGGATGACGTCCTCAACACGAAGATAGGAACTGAATCCGGAATCAGACAATGCGGCTCCAATCTTCCCTTTCTCAGCTCCGGTAAGCTTTGACGCTTCTTTTCCGTTTATGGTAATATGTCCGCCATCGGGTTTGATCAGCCCCAGTATGGCTTTTATTGTCGTGCTTTTACCCGCACCGTTCTTCCCGACGATACCGGTAACTCTCCCATCCGGGATCTCCAGGGAGACGTCAAGCCGGAAATCACCATAGTTCTTTACAAGTCCATCCACTTTAACCATCAGTAATCCTCCAGTATAATCTCCACGATTTCAAGAATTTCCTCCCTCTTGAATCCGACTGCCCTTGCTTTGTGTACAGCTGCGGCAAAATCATCTTCCACAGCTTTTCTGCGCGCCTCCATCGCCAGCTGACGATCAGCGGCGGCGACAAAGGTGCCTTTTCCATGCACAGTGACAACAAAGCCTTGCTCTTCCAGTCTGTCATATGCTTTTTTGACCGTCAGGGCGCTTATCCGCAGTTCGCCGGAAAGCGCTCTGACTGACGGAAGAGCTTCATTTGCCGAAAGGCCGCCGTTTAAAATCTCGTCCCTGACCTGATCTGAAAGCTGTTCGTAGATCGGTACCATTGAGGAATTGTTTAAAATAATATGCATATCGTTTCCCTCCGTAAACAGTATATAACACTGTGAAACAGTTGTCAACTGTTATATTCTGTTTATCCTGTTTATCTCGTTACTCTTCATGGTCTAACCTTCCCCGCGCGTGGCTTTACGGTTAATCCGTGAATAGTAACTTTATCTCCTGGCCGGTCAGTCTGAGAACCGACCAGCTGATTGACCCCTTTCAGGCGTATGTGATATACTGTTAAGGCTTCATTACCAATCATATACATGGGATTTACGGTATTATTCAGCCAGATCATATCGTTACAGATCCCGGGAAGGAAGGTTATTATGCGTTCAGGAAAAAGGCTGACGGCGTTTCTGCTGGCGGCAGGGTGTATGCTTTCAGGAATGGGAGTGCAGGCGGCACAACCCCCGGTACAGGTGGCTGCCCTTAAAGGACCGACAGCTATCGGAATGGTAAAAATGATGGAAGATGCAGAGACGGCGGAGGAAGCGCCGTACGAGTTCAGCGTCATGGCTGCGGTAGACGAGGTAGGACCGCTCCTGGTGCAGGGTAAGGCCGATCTCGCCGCCCTTCCCGCCAATATGGCCAGCATTCTTTATCATAATACAGAGGGAGAGATTCAGGTTCTGGCTGTCAATACCCTTGGGGTACTCTATCTGGTGGGAACAGATGAAGAGATTTCTTCTGTCGGCGATCTGGCAGGAAAGACCATCTATGCCAGCGGGAAGGGCGCTACACCGGAATACGCGCTGGACTACATCCTGACAGGCAGCGGCCTGGATCCGGAAAAGGATGTCCAGATCGAATGGAAAAGCGAGCACGCGGAATGCCTGGCTTCCCTGCTGGCGGATAAAGACAGCATAGCCATGCTCCCCCAGCCCTTTGTCACGACAGCCCGGATGAAGGACGACAGTGTGAAGGTGCTTCTTGATCTGACAGCTGAGTGGGATGCCCTCCAGGAAGGAAAGGAAGATGCTTCATCCCTCATTACCGGTGTGCTGGCAGGGCGCAGAGCATTTATTGAGGAAAATCCCGAGCAGGTGGAAGCATTTCTTACGGATTACGCAGCTTCCGTAGCCTATGTCAATGAAAACGTAGATGACGCTGCTGCTCTGACGGAGAAGTTTGATATTATTCCCGCTGCCGTAGCGAAACAAGCTATCCCGGAATGCCATATCGTATATCTTGACGGAAAAGAAATGCAGGAGAAGCTCTCCGGCTACCTTGCTGTCCTGGCTGAGCTGAATCCCCAGGCCGTAGGCGGCTCAGTCCCGGAGGATGACTTCTTCTTTGTAAAATGACCCGCAAAAGAAACGGGATATCCCAACGGGGACAGCAAAACGCTGAAGCCGGCGCCAGATCCGGCAGGAAGCTTTCTGTGCCCCAGGAAAGACCGCCAAAGGGAAAAATCCGCCTTTGGACGGTCTTTTTCTGGCTTGGCATCTGGCAGGCTGTAAGCATGATCGTGGGGCGTAACCTCTTTTTTGTCTCTCCCATTCATGCCGCGTGTACGCTTTGGGTCAGAATGGGTGAGGCACGGTTCTGGCAGGCTGTACTGCGCTCCTCCTTTCTCATTTTCCGTGGTACCCTGGCGGGGACAGCAGCGGGAGTGCTGCTTGCCGCCGGAGCCGCGCGGTTTGAAATCATGGAGGAGCTTCTGGCTCCGGTGGTTCATCTGACAAAATCTGTTCCCGTGGTATCCTATATCGTACTTGCGTTGATCTGCCTCTCCAGCCGGGGGCTTTCCCGGCTTCTGGCCTTCGTGGTGGTTCTCCCGGTGATCTACACCAATGTCCTTGCCGCGGCAAAAAGGCTGGATGAAAGCAGGCAGGAGATGGCCTTTATATTTCATTTCCGGACAGGAGCCAGGCTCCGGTATATCATTCTTCCACAGGTATTTCCTTCGTTTCTGGCTGCTTTCTCCATCGCGGCAGGCACGGCATGGAAAGCGGGAATTGCCGCGGAGGTGATCGGCATGCCGCCCGGCACGATAGGGGAGCGGATCCAGCAGGCGAAAATATACCTGGAGACAGCAGATCTTTTTGCCTGGACCTTTGTCGTGATCCTCGTAAGCTTTCTCATGGAAAAGGGAGAAACCTGGCTCCTGAAAAAGCTGTATACCCTTTCCCAGAAAACCCGGACTGGCTGCGGGAAGAGGAGGAACAAGAGCCTCTGCCGGAAAACTGAGGCTGCAAAACGTGCCGTCAGAAAAAAGCCAGGGAAACCAGCAGGAATGATTCCGGCAAAGGAGGGGAAAACGAGCCCTGGTATTCAGATAGAAAACGTGACGATATCCTATGGGGAAAAGCCTGTACTGAACCGGTTTTCTCTGGCACTGGAAGGCGGAAAAACCACAATCCTCATGGCTCCCTCCGGCTGGGGAAAAACCACTCTTCTGCGGCTGATCGCCGGGCTGGAGCACGCACAGGAAGGCTCAGTCTCCTTTACCGGAGGAACAGCTCCGTCAATCCGCATGGTATTTCAGGAAAACCGGCTGCTGGAGCATCTGGATGCGGTTTCCAATGTCTCCCTGGCAAACCCCGATGGGGATCCCTCCTGTTTTTCCACGGTACTGACAAAGTCAGGTCTTTTGCCGGAAGATTATGAAGGAAAGCCGGTGGAAACCTTCTCGGGCGGTATGCAAAGACGTGTTTCCCTGATCCGGGCTCTGGTGAGCTATGCCGACATTCTCCTGCTGGACGAACCCTTTACCGGCCTTGACGCCGGCTGCAAGGAAGAGGTAATGGCCTTGGCCGGAAAGCTCTGGGAGGGGAAAACGGTGGTAATCGCTACTCACGACAGCCGCGAGGCCCTGGCACTTGGAGACCGGATATGGAACGCGGAAAACGTTGCTGCTCAGACCGAAACAGATATCCGGCAAAGCACTATACCCGCGAACCAAACTGGCTGACGGCTGCCAATACGTGTAATCCGCATGACTGTTTATCTATTTTTTATAATATTGTTTCTTGTGATATGGTTGATCTGTTGTGCAAAATATTACATATCTATGTTGACAGATTTCGTTTTTTAGTGTACAATTTACAATCAATATAAAGAGGATACGCAGAAGGATTGTATCGCAGGGCAAATGGCGGATATGGTTCAGGCGTTACCTGGCCATTTCCCTCAGGAGCGGGTCATCTACTGTGGTGTCTGATTTATCATTGATCTTTGGGGATACCCACTGCTATCCACTGTCAACTCAGGATTTTTCAAAAGGAGGGAAAAGATGAAAAAGCTTATCGCAGTATTGTTGACAGCTTCCATGCTGGCGGCACCGGCAGTACAGGCCTTCGCTGAGGGAGAAGACTCCCTGGAGCCCATCACTTTAACCGTCTTTCGCGGAGATCCGAAGGATCAGCCGGCTGATGACAATAAGATCTACAAAAAGATCGAAGACGAATTCGGAGTCACCTTTGAGTTTGAGTTTCTTGCCGGAGATCTGGATGAGAAGCTGGGTATGATGATTGCCGGCGAGGATTATCCGGATCTTTTTGACGGCGGAAACAGTGCGGATCTCCTGATCCAGAATGGTGCGCTGATCAATCTTCTGGATTATATCAGCCCGGAAAAGACACCGCGTCTGTGGGCACACATCGAGCCGCAGAAAGCCCGTCTCATCGAAAAGGATGAGGACGGCAATGATGTTCTCTACATCATTCCCAACTATGGGCTTGCGGATGGCGAGCAGATCGTCAACCAGGTCAATGGTCC
>CACZQU010000108.1 GCA_902783305.1 uncultured Lachnospiraceae bacterium
CAAAAACCCGGGCGGTGGGTCCGTAAAAAAGCGGCACAGGCTGCCGGTCAGAAGGGGGAGGACTCCTCGCACGATACAGCAAAGGGGATGAAGCTATGAACTTTATTATCAGCGGAAAAAACATTACCGTGAGTGACGAGCTCCGGGCTGCCATCGAGAAAAAGCTCGGAAAACTGGAACGTTATTTCACTCCTGACACGGATATTATCGTGACCTTAAGCACGCAGAGGGAGCGTCAGAAAATCGAAGTCACGATCCCCATGAAGGGCCATATCATCCGCTCTGAACAGGTCAGCAATGACATGTATGTATCGATTGATATGGTAGAGGAGGTCATCGAGCGCCAGCTCCGCAGGTACAAAACCAGAATTGTGGACCGTAAACAATCTGCCGCCAACCTTCAGAAAGCATTTGTTGATGCTGCGTATGAGGATGAAAGTGAGATCAGGATCATCCGCTCCAAGAAATTTGATATCAAACCAATGTATCCGGAGGACGCCTGTGTCCAGATGGAGCTTCTGGGGCACAGCTTCTATGTGTTCTGCAACGCCGAGACAGATCAGGTAAACGTCGTCTATAAAAGAAAGGACGGAACCTTTGGTCTGATCGAGCCGGATATCTGACATAACGGACAGCCGTTTTTATTCGGCTGGACTGCTGCCCTGGATATGCCGCAGACCTTTTTCAGCGTCTGTGCGTAAATGTTCTGCTCATAAGCCGGCGGCTGTCTGCATGATATGCGGACAGCCGCTTTTTTCGTGTCACATAAACAATCATCCCCTTGCTCTGCAGGGGATGATTCCAACAGATCTGTTGTGCGTACAATTGACTTGCGAATATATCCGGCAAGGTGTACAATCTCGACATAGATGTGCTCTCTGCATTCTTAATGGACCAGGAGGGCAGTTCCTGTCCGAAGCCGCAGAGATCAGCCAGAGTAATCTGCATCCGTAAAAACCGCAGTCAATGATGAAGGAGGAAACAGCAATGAATAAGATTTACACGGAAAAGGCGCCGGCAGCAGTCGGACCTTACTCTCAGGCGGTTGTTACAGGCGGCCTGTTATACACGTCCGGGCAGATTCCGATTGATCCGGCAACCGGTGAGCTTGTGGGAAATACCATCGAAGAACAGGCAGAGCAGGTCATGAAGAATCTGATGGCAATCCTCGAGGCAGCCGGAACGACGCCGGACAAGGTGGTGAAGACCCTTTGCTTTCTGACGGATATCAATGATTTTGCGGCCTTCAATGCGGTCTATGCAAAATATTTTACAGAAAAGCCGGCCAGATCATGCGTGGGCATTCAGGCCCTGCCAAAAGGGGCAATCTGTGAAGTGGAAGTGATTGCCGAGATCTGATTTCCCCGATAACCGGGGCTTAAGACAATCAGGGGACGGTTCTTTGATGGGTTGTCATCAGACAATCCGTCGGAAAACCGTCCCCTGACTGATTGACGGGAGGATACCCTATGATTTCTGTTTTCCTGTATGCGTTCAATGCGATAGCGCCGATCCTGCTCCTTGTCGTCATGGGATATGTCCTGAAACGGAGAGAGCTTGTATCCGCTGACTTCTTTAAAAAGCTGAATTCCTTCGTGTTTCATTACAGCTTTCCCTTTCTGATGTTTGAGAATCTTTATCAGGTGAAAAGCATAAAAGATCTGGACTATCATCTGGCCGTATTTCTGATCGGAGTTGTCGGAATACTGACCGTTCTTGCGTATGTCATCGCCAGTCATCTCACCGACAGAAAAAACCGGAAAGGCGTCATCATTCAGGCCGGCTTCCGGTCAAACTTCGCATTGATCGGGCTTCCTCTCTCCGAAGGCCTGGCAGGACAGGAAGGCATTATGCTGACGTCCTCTTTGCAGGCTCCGGTTGTGATTTACTTCAATTTCTTTTCCGTGCTTTTCCTTGCCATTTATTCTGAAGATTCCGGTTTCAGCCTCAGGAAAGTAGCGAGAAGCATTGTCAGAAATCCCTTGCTGCAGGGATTGTTCGCAGGTATAGCCGCCTTGCTGATCAGAGAAATCGTACCGGTGTCAGCGGGTGGAGAACTGGTATTCTCCCTGGAAGGCAGTCTCCCCTGGGTATATAAGACCATTTCTTATCTTGGAAGAATTGCAACGCCTGCTGCCTTGCTGTCGCTGGGCGGACAGTTTGAATTCTCCTATGCATCAGGGATGAAGAGAGAACTGATCTGCGCAGTATTGATGCGGCTGATCCTTGCCCCTTTGGTTGGCTTCTCTTTAGCCTTTTTCATTGCCGGAACCGGATTTATCTCCTTATCCACAGCATCTGTCAGCACAATGGTTGCCTGCTTTGGGTCTCCTCTTGCCGTATCAGCTGTTCCAATGGCTGCTGAAATGGGAGCAGATTCCGATCTGGCCGGTCAGATCGTCGTCTGGACATCCCTGCTGAGCATGTTTACGATATTTGTCATTACGGTTTTTCTCAGAGCAAACGGAATTTTGTAGAGTCATGGGGACGGTTACTCACCGTCCCCTTACCTCTCTTCTCTCTTTTCTTACATAATACAGACAGATAAAGCAAAGAACGATCTGCAGGGCTGTCGACATGGGAGTGGCAAGACCGATTTTAAAAAGAGATACAGGCTCCCATCTGCTGAGCAGATAAGAAGCCGGCACTCTTACACAAAAAGCCCCGACAATGCCCTGAATCATGACAAACCCGGTGATTCCCAGACCATTGAAATATCCGACGAAGCAGAACAGGAATGCGGTCAGCAGACAGTCGATCGCGTAAGCCTTGAGGTAACTGTGGGCAGCCAGCGCTACCGTATGATCTACCGTAAACAGGAGAGCAAAGTCTTCCCCGAGGGTAAACGTCAGGATACTCATCACCATGCCGCTGGCCAGAGAAACCAGAATGCCGTAGCGAAGGGCTTTGAGAGCCCGGTCATATTTGCGTGCGCCGGCATTCTGCGCGACAAACGCAGCCATGGCCTGTCCGAAGGAAGCAGGCATCAGCATGATAAAAGCAATGATTTTGTTTGCAATTCCCATTCCGGCTGATTCGATTACGCCAATGCTGTTGATGATAGCCATAATCACCAGGAAGGAAAGACTTACCAGTACGCCCTGGACAGCCAGGGGAAGACCATATTCCGTGATTTTCGCGATGATTTTCCCGTTGAAACGGATGTCCCGGCGTCTAAGTGTGAAGGGAAGCACACGCCGCCGGATGATCAGGAGCGAAAGGATGACACTTCCGGCCTGAGCAGCAACCGTGGCGATGGCTGCTCCGGCAGCTCCCATTCCGAATCCGGCTACCAGGAGCAGATCACCGGCAATATTAATGGCACAGGCGATACCCACAGCGATAAGCGGGGTTCTGGAATCTCCCAGACCCCGGAAAATGCTCCCGATCAGGTTAAAGCCTACCACCACAATACTGCCCGCTCCACAGATCAGAATATACTGTGTGGTTTTGTCAAAAGCCTCTGCAGGAGCATGCATGAGATGGGCTATGCTTCCATTGAAAAAAATCATCAGGACAGAGATCGCGAAGCCAATCATCAAAAAGAAGACAATACCTGCTCCGATGACCTCTCCGCCTTTTTCCCGTTCTCCGCGGCCGATCTGCTGTCCCAGCAGAATAGTGATCCCCATGGACAGATTGACCGCCATATTCATTACCAGGCTCATGATCTGTGCGCCGGTGGTGACCCCGGAGACATCCGCGGTCCGGGCAAAACGGCCGACAATCAGCAGATCGACAGCCCCATACAGATCCTGCAGCAGCATGGCCAGCAGAATCGGGATCATAAAGCGCAGCAGGGGGCTGAGTATTTTTCCATGAGTAAAATCGGAAGAGTGATGCTTATTCATTTTTTCTCATCCTGTTCTGGTTCCGGTTATTCAAGGATCAATGACTCCGGGAAACACGAAGCGCGGGACAACCCGCGGGAGTCATTCTGTACGACAATCATCATCAAAGAGCAACGCTGTGATGTATGATCCCATTGATTGTGACGGAAAAAGCGTTAATCACAAGAAACTCTCCCCTGACTGATCAGGGACATGAATCCTCCCGGCTACTTCACGGGTAAGCCAGCCGATCGCAATTCCCGTGACGATCCCGGAGACCATCAGCACCGGAAAATAATAGAAAATGCTCATGCTGTGAACGATCAGCGCAGCCACCGTCAGCTGAGCCAGGTTGTGGGAGATTCCTCCCGCCACGCTGACAGAGATCAGGCTAAGATCGGTAAACCTGAGCAGCAAAGTCATCACGGTGAGGCTGAGGGCTGCGCCGGCGAGGCTGTAAAGGATGCTGAAAAGGTTTCCGAAGAGAAATCCGATAACGATGATCCGGACGGCAGAAACCAGAGCGGCTTCCCGGAAGGAATATTTTTCCAGGATAAA
>CACZQU010000109.1 GCA_902783305.1 uncultured Lachnospiraceae bacterium
ACGTCATCGTCCTTTGGAAACTCGGCCGCATACATCAAAAACTGGCTGTCTGCTCTGAAGGATGACAAGAGATTCATTGTTAGTGCGGCTGGAAAAGCTGAGAAGGCAGTTGCCTACATATATAATAGGAAGGAAGTGGCACCAAATGCCGGAAACCCGTAACGAAATATCGAAAATGAACATTCGCGGCCAGCTGAACTTGATCTATGCGATGAGCAAGTTGCTGGTTTCTATTCTGAACCTGGCTCAGGAAAACAAAGTGGCAAGAGATACGCTCTGCAAGACGGCCGAAGGAATGTTGGAACAGGCGACTATCCTGTACAGAGATATTGGGAGATACACCGAAACGGTATCCAATGCTGAATAAAGGATTTTACACTTCCAGTGCTGAAATAATAATGTGGGTGATGAAAATGGCAAGAATAACTGGTTTTGAAAGCGCGTTCGGCGGTTCTGACTTCTACGATGAAAACGGGAACTTCGTCGGCTACTCTGTTCCTGGGTTAGGCGGCGGTGAAGACTTCTTTTTCACAAACGGCAAGACAGGATTCTCCGTGCCGGGTATTGGCGGTGGAGAAGACTACTTCGGATCGGACGGAACAACAGCCTATAGCGTTGACGGTCTGTTCGGCGGAAAGGATATTTACGGTGATGTGAACGGCTTCTCTGTAGACTCTCCTTTCGGCGGTTCGGATATCTTCATAGATGACGATAATTGACTTTATAGTTATTCCGTCATATTCCTAAGATTGAAAGAAGGGGTGTTCATCAATGAAAAAGCTTCTATTGAGTCTCATCGTAGTCACGCTGTTGCTTACATCAACCGCTTTGGCTTCCGAGAGACTTGAGGTATGCCAACAGGCTTTAACAGACAATTCATGGAAGTTTACTGCTTCTTCAGTTGTGAATAATGATGCCACCATGAAGCTTATACCCGAAGCATACGGCATGATACAGCTTCCTAATACTGGTATCAGGCTTTTTGAAAGCACTGCTGGACAAATATACATCGTATTCATGTTTGATTCGCAGAACGAAATGTCTGTAGCTGAAATCATCTTTGACCAGGACATGTCATCGTTCATTCTGTATTCAAACGGATCAGCGATAATGTACGACAAGGAATGACCAAAGAGAAAAGAACAGTCTCTGTCAGTATTGGCAGGGACTGTTTTAATCTTCGGATAGCAGGACATCAATGGGAACATTCAGTACGTGAGCTATTGCCCTGAGTTCATAATCCGCTACGATCCGTTTTCCGGTTTCGATCCGGCTGATAGAGTTTTGATTGACACCAAGACCTTCTGTCTGCAGCTTCGCTGCTAACTGGTCTTGGCTCATTTTCTTTTGTTCGCGGAGTTTTCTTACATTTCGACCGCAGATGTTGCATTGGTTTGTTACTTTGCCAATGTGCATGTGCGGTCAACTCCTTTATGTCAAAGATGGATATTTCATGTTGACTTTAGCACGGATTTTCTGTAATATTATGTCAAAGATGATTATTGCATAAGTAACGTGTGCGCAGGATGGGTATTGCAAAGAAAAGACTGGAATTGTAAGGAGAAAAAATGGATTTCAGAGAGATAGAAAAAAGCAAAAACAATATGATTGGTTACAGAATCTCTAGAAGGGAAGAAGATTGCAACTTACAAAATTGCTTGGTACTGAAAAGATTTTCGGAGGTTAATTCGGCCATGAAAAAAGCATTTGCATTATCCCTGATGATTTTTTTCCTTTTGTGTCTTCCACTTAGTTCATTGGCAGGCGCGGGATCACAAATTGAACGATTGTCAGCTTATAGAGGAGAAACGATTGTTTCACAAACCCCCAATGGTGAAGTGTCTGTTGTATACGATGGAAAAGACCATGGTGTGTCTTTCAAATGTATAAGTACGGATATATATGATAAAACATATGATTGCACAAGTGATGCAACTATTGACTCGTGCTCAGTAACAGATGAATCTGGTGGAAATGTGGATTATACGATACTACAATCCTCTTCATATATAGGCATAGTTCTAACAAAACCAGAAGTAGGTACATATAGCATAAATGTATCTGCATCGTGGTCATGGTATGGGAAAAAAACAGCCTCAGCCGTTATCACCCTTACGGTTCAAAAGGCTCATCTTTATGATTATTTTAAACTCACATCTTACTCTGGAACATATGATGGCAATTCTCATAATGCAGTTACTGCAACTGTAAGTTCAATAGTTAAGGATTATACAGTAGAATACAAGTATGGGACGGATGAGTATTCAACCATACAGCCACAAGTAAAAAATGTTGCTGATTCTGGTAATGTGTATCATTGTAGAGTTACGACAACTGATACTAATTTTTCTGAGTCTTCATACGAAAGAACAGCGTCTGCAAATATTACTAAGAAAAAAGCGACCCTTACGCTATCAGCTCAGTCAAAATGCTTAGGAGAAGCAGATCCAGAGTTTATCTATTCTGTTGATGGACTGATTAGTGGGGAACAACTATCAGGAATAACTGTTAATAGAGACATCGGTGAAACTGAGGGATCATATTCCACTTGGTTCGAGCAACAGACAGGAGCTAACCCAAACTATGAATTAACCTTTATAAACAAAAATTTTACTATACGTCAACATGATTGGGGTAATCCTAGCTATAATTGGTCTGCAGATAATAAAACTGTTACAGCGACTCGCATTTGTAACTATGATAGCACACATAAAGATGAGGAGATAGCCAATACAACATCAACAACAATTTTGCCCACCTGCGAAGATGAAGGAAAGACGAAATATACTGCAGTTTTCTCAAATTCTGTTTATAAAGAGCAAGAAAAATACGTCAACAACGGCGTGAATGCTATCGGACACA
>CACZQU010000110.1 GCA_902783305.1 uncultured Lachnospiraceae bacterium
GCTGGCGGAACGAGCACCTTTGCCACCCCGACCCAGACGCTGTTGATCGCATTGACAATCAGGAAAATGACAAACCACCCGAGAAAATAAATCGGAATCTGAAGCTTAAGCGGCCCCTTACTCCTGAAGGTGACATTCCGCTGCAGCGGGAAGTTGATGCATTCACCGATCAGACTGGAGATCAGGTTGGCAAACATATACGCCAGACCTCCGTCCTCCACAGCGTAACCGATAATATTGAAGGTAAACGGAACCCCGAAAAGACTTGCCTGAATAGAAGGCCAGCCCCAGCCATTATTCGCGTAGCGGGAAAAAAGAGCGGGAAGAAACATCAGCATCAGATATTTCAGGAATGTCACGACATAACTGAAAATAATGAACAGCCCTCCCTCCCGGATCCACTGGGCTGCTTTGGGGTGTTTCGCGGCAAAACCATCAACAAAACTCATAGCTCTCTCCTTTCTCCATACAGATCTGCAAAGGCTTCGGACACATGACACCGTCCCTGCCGGTATGTATCAGGTCAATTATAGCAAATGAACTCCGGCAGGAAAAGAGCATTTTTCACAAATTGAAACTTGACGGAGAAGGTCTGATCGTTTATCATGATAGCGGTTCTGATCTATGGCCCAGGACAGGTTATCTATGCGGACATGGCGGAATTGGCAGACGCGCCAGATTTAGGTTCTGGTGCCCCAGGCGTGCAGGTTCAAGTCCTGTTGTCCGCAGGCTGAAAAAGGCTGTGGAGGGATCTCCCCCGGGAGACTCTCCGCAGCCTTGTTTTTTACTCACGCTTTTCCCGTTTCTTTTTTCCGGCAATCCGTGCCGCAAGCGCAGGCTGCCGCTTTTCCTGTACAGGTTTCATCCGTTATACAGATGATAATACCTTCCCTTCTGCTCCAGAAGCTCTTCATGAGTTCCCCGTTCAATGATCCGGCCTTGTTCAAGGACCATGATGCAGTCACTGTTGCGGACCGTGGAAAGCCTGTGGGCGATGACAAAGGTCGTCCTTCCCTTCATCAGGTGGTCCATACCCTCCTGTACCAGCTTTTCGGTACGGGTATCAATGGAGCTGGTCGCTTCGTCCAGAATCAGCACCGGGGGATCCGCCACTGCCGCTCTTGCGATCGCCAGCAGCTGCCTCTGGCCCTGACTCAGGTTCGCTCCGTTGTTGCGCAGCATCGTGTCATATCCCTCAGGAAGCCTGCGAATGAAGCTGTCCGCATTGGCCAGCTTTGCCGCCGCTTCGATTTCCTCATCCGAAGCATCCAGCTTTCCATAGCGGATATTATTCCGGACCGTATCGGTAAAAAGATTCGTCTCCTGAAGGACGATCCCCATGGAGCGCCTGAGGTCTCCTTTTCTGATCTTGGTGACATTGATTCCGTCATACCGGATCTTGCCGTCCTGGATGTCGTAGAAGCGGTTCAGCAGATTGGTGATGGTTGTCTTGCCGGCTCCTGTCGAACCGACAAAAGCGATCTTCTGTCCTGGCCTGGCATACATTTTGATATCATGCAGCACGATCTTGTCCGGATCATACCCAAAATCCACTCCATCAAGAACCATATCTCCCTGCTGAAGGACATAGGTTGTCGTCCCGTCCGCCTTATGGAAATGCTTCCATGCCCAGCGGCCCGTACGCTCCTCCGACTCGGCGATGCTGCCGTCCGGGTTGATTCTGGCATTGACCAGGGTCACATATCCTTCATCCTGCTCCGGTTCCTCATCCAGCAGGTCAAAAATCCGCTTTCCACCGGCTAACGCCATCACAATCGAATTAAACTGCATCATCACCTGGTTAATCGGCTGATTGAAGCTTTTGTTAAATGTCAGAAAACTGGCCAGCTGGCCCAGGGTAAACCCTCCAAAGCCGTTAATCGCCAGAACCCCTCCGAAAATAGCGCACA
Organism: uncultured Lachnospiraceae bacterium; assembly: GCA_902783305.1. Taxonomy (GTDB): domain Bacteria; phylum Bacillota; class Clostridia; order Lachnospirales; family Lachnospiraceae; genus Blautia_A. The sequence goes on from CACZQU010000110.1 coordinate 1,911, forward strand.
GAACATAGCTGATGTTGCCGATCTGGGCAACGCTGGGCATCATGATATTGGCAAAGCCGTTCGCGTTGTTCGCACTCTCAAACAGCTCCTCGTTCATGGTGACAAAGCGGTCAAGGCTCTCCTCTTCATGGCAGAAAACCTTGACGACCTTCTGTCCTTCCATCATTTCTTCGATATAGCCGTTGACCGCCCCAAGGTTTTTCTGCTGGGCGATAAAATATCGGCCCGAAAGGCCGGCCAGCGTACCGGATACTCTGAGCATGACCCCGACCATGACCAGGGTAAGGAGCGTCAGCGGGATGCTCAGGAAAATCATGCTGGCCAGTACGCTGACAATCGTGATCAGGGAATTGAACATCTGAGGCATGCTCTGACTGATCATCTGCCGCAAGGTATCAATATCATTGGTGTAAATTGACATGATATCCCCATGCGCGTGCGTGTCAAAATACCGGATCGGCAGAGTTTCCATCTTCCGGAACAGCTCATTTCTGATGTTGCGCAGGGTTCCCTGGCTGACCAGGATCATCAGCCTCTGCTGCAGATAAGAAGCGCCTACCCCGATCAGGTAAATCGCCGCGACACGGGTAATCGCCCTTGCCAGCGGGCCAAAGTCCGGCGAGGGATTTCCGATCATGGGAGCAATATACTGGTCAATCAGTTCCCGGATAAACAGGGTTCCCTGGACATTGGCCAGGACACTGACGACAATGCAGATCAGGACAACCGAAAAATGGATTTTGTAATATCTTCCCACATAAGAAAGAATTCTTCCCACCATCTTCCAGGGATGCTCGATACGCTCTCCGACCCCTCTCATGTTTCCTCTGGGACGGATATTCTGCCTCGGCCTCATACGGTTGTCATTGCTCATGCGTTCGCACCCCCCTTCGAGGAAGATCCGTCCGCGCTGCCAGGCGTCGTTTCCGGACCGTCAGCGGACAGCTCCAGCTTTTTCTCGTCAAAGTCTCCGCCTCCCTGGGTCTGGGATTCGTAAACCTCCCGGTAAATCGGGCTGATTTCCAGAAGCTCTTCATGGGTTCCGAAGGACTCTATCCGGCCGGAATCCATCACTACGATCCGGTCCGCGTTTTGTACACTTGATATTCTCTGGGCGATGATCAGCTTTGTCGTCTGCGGAATATACTCGCGGAAGGCCTTGCGGATCCTGGCGTCCGTGGCCGTATCCACGGCGCTGGTGGAATCATCCAGAATCAGGATCTTCGGGCTTTTGAGCAAAGCCCTGGCGATACAAAGCCTCTGCCTCTGTCCCCCTGAAAGATTGCTTCCGCCCTGCTCGATATAGGTATCATACTTATCCGGCATACGTTCGATAAACTCATCGGCGCAGGCCAGCTTGCAGGCATGCTTTACTTCCTCCAGAGATGCGTCCTTTTTCCCCCAGCGCATATTCTCCAGAATCGTGCCGGAAAAAAGCACATTTTTCTGAAGCACGACGGCCACCTGGTCACGCAGCGCTTCCATGCTGTATTCTCTTACATCGACCCCGCCGACCTTCACGCTTCCCTCACTGACATCATAAAGCCGGCTGATCAGACTGACCAGACTGGATTTCGCGCTTCCCGTACCGCCGATGATCCCTATGGTTTCTCCCGACCTGACAGATAAGGAGACATCCTTCAGCACCGGTTCGCCGGAACCGCTTTTGTAAGAAAAAGAGACATGGTCAAATTCAATGCTTCCGTCCCTGACCTGTGTCCGGGGATTTTCCGGATCCGTCAGATCCGCCTTTTCGTTCAGGACTTCAGTGATCCGCTCTGCGCTGGCCTGACTCATCGTCACCATGACCATGATCATCGAAAGCATCATCAGGCTCATCAGGATATTCATGCAGTAGGCCAGAAGGCTCATCAATGCACCGGTGGTCAGAGAGCCGCCGACAATCATCTTCGCGCCGATCCAGCTGATCGCGAGGAGACAGGTATAGACCGTAAAGCTCATAAGCGGCATATTGATGACAACCAGCTTTTCCGCTTTGAGAAAAAGAAGATACAGGTTGTTGCAGGCCTTCTGAAATTTACTGATTTCGTAGTCTTCCCTGACATATGCCTTCACCACACGGATGGCGGTAACATTCTCCTGAATGCTGGCGTTCAGATCGTCATATCGCTTAAAAACCTCCCGGAAATATTTCGTCGCGCGGGACACGATAAGGGAAACACAGATCGCCAGAAAGACAACAGCAATCATATAAACCGATGAAATCCGGGCATTGATATAAAAAGCCATGACCATCGAACAGATCAGGCTGGCCGGCGCCCGGGTAAACATTCTCAGAATCATCTGATAAGCGTTCTGCAGGTTTGTGACATCGGTCGTCAGACGGGTGATCAGGCCTGCCGTGCTGAACTTGTCGATATTGGAAAACGAAAACGTCTGGATATTCGTATACATCGCCTTACGAAGGTTTTTGGCAAATCCCGTTGAGGCCAGAGCTCCAAACCTCCCCCCCATGATCCCGGCAAACAGGCCGACGGCGGCGAGGATAAACATCACTATCCCCATCCTTACAATATAGCCGATATCTCCAGGCTCCACACCCTTATCGATCAGCGATGCCATGGCAAGCGGAATCAAGGTTTCAACCACAACCTCCAGGAGCATAAAAAGCGGTGTCAGTATGGATGCTTTCCTGTACTCCTTCACTTGAGAAAGAATTGTTCTCAGCATATCTGTAAACATGACCTTTCATGTACAAAGGCGTATGAAAGATTTCAGCGCAAGCAACTATTCACGACTTAACCGCAAAGCCACGCGCGGGGAAGGTTAAACCGTGAATAGTAACCAGCGCAATCCTTCATACTGGTCTCCTGGTTCCTGAAACGGATTTTCACTTTACCTGGAATCTTTTCTCCCCTTCGTCCAGCGGCAAATCATGGATTTCCACATCTTCAATGGAAATAAACCTCTGTTTCCCCAGCTCATCGACAAAAGCGTATATATCCCTCTCCTCTCCCTGGACCTGCATCTGGACTCTCCCGTCCCACAGATTGGAGACCCAGCCCGTCAGTCTGCGGGCCTGGGCAAGGTACATCGCCCGATAACGGAAGCCGACTCCCTGCACATAACCGGAAAAAAAGATCTGTTTGCGAACCTTGCTGCTCATTTCAGGTAATTCCTCCTCATCTGTAAACACGGGTTTTTATCTGGCGGAAGCCGTATGGAAGCC
>CACZQU010000111.1 GCA_902783305.1 uncultured Lachnospiraceae bacterium
CATATGGCGGGAAAGCGCGCCGACAAAGACAGCCGCCTCCAGGCCGGACTCTCCGACATATCTGCCTACTTCCCGGTGCAGAGCGATTTCTTCCCTTCCAAGCTCTCCCATGTCTCCCAGAATCGCCAGCCTTCGCCCCGCACCATACTTTAAGGTATCCACTGCTCCCTTCATGGAGGCCGGATTCGCGTTGTACGCGTCATCGATCACCACAAACCTGTCTGTCTTTTCCATGCACAGGCGCCCCTTCAGGCTCTCCATGCTCTCGATTCCTCTGTGGATCTCTTCCCCGCTCAGCCCATAGATCTGCCCGACCGCCGCTCCGGCCAGAGCATTGGCAATCATATGCCGTCCGGGCAGCGGCACCTTTACCCTCAGGCTGATCTCTCCCAGGTGAAGGGTCGCCATGGAGCCCTCCAGCCCCAGACTCGTCACCTCGTCCGCATAACAGGCAATCCTTCCCGAAGCCGGACAGCCGGAGGGATCCACGCTGAAAAATACCGGAATGATTCCGTTCACTTCCTGAACACGGGCCAGCTTGTCATCATCCCCATTTAAGACCACATGTCCGTCGGGCCGGAGATATTCAAAGACCTCTGTCTTTGCCCGGAATACCCCGTCTCTGTCCCCCAGAAATTCCAGGTGGGCCGTTCCGATATTGGTGATAACCATGGTATGAGGACGGACAATGCTCCCCAGCACCTTCATCTCTCCGAAATGATTGATTCCCATCTCGATCACGGCGATCTCATCCTCCTGTCTCAGGCGGAAGATCGTCAGGGGAACTCCAAGGTCGTTGTTGAAGTTTCCCAGGGTTTTCAAGGTCCGGTACTTTTCCTTCAGGACGCTGGCGACGGCCTCTTTGGTAGAGGTTTTCCCCACACTTCCGGTAATGCCTACCACCGGGATCTGAAGCTGATCGAGATAAAATGCCGCCAGATCTCTTACCGCTTTCCGGGTAGACTCCACGGTGATGTAGGGAAAAGATGTCTCTCCCAGTTCCCTCTCGGAGAGTGAGGCAAGCGCACCCATCTGCATCACCTGGCCGATATAGTCATGTGCGTCGGCCCGTTCCCCCACAAAAGGAACGAACAGGCACCCCTTCTCCGCCTTGCGGCTGTCTGTCACCACAGATTCTATTTCCATCCCCAGGCACTTTTCTTCACCATGATAAACGCCATGGCAGACCCGGGCGATATTTTCCAAAGTCAGATTCTTCATTTTACGGTCATGTCCTTTCCTTCACAGTTAACCGTCATGTCCTTTCCTTCATAAGAAAGTCCATAACGGTTAACTGTTCCGACAGACACCTCATCCTGCACTGCGAGGTGCGTACATCCAGAGAATACCCCTCAGGCGGCAGGCGCTTTTCATTGAAGCGGCATAAGCCGGCCTGCCGTCATACCTGATCAGGCACAGAAGTCCTTTATGACTCCAGGGATACCCGGATCAGTTCTTCGCAAAGCCCCGCGTAATCCATCCCCAGAGCCGCGGCTTCCTGGGGGATCAGGCTCGTGGGCGTCATTCCCGGAAGCGTATTGGCCTCCAGACAGTAGAAATTTCCCTTTGCGTCCATCATGAAATCGAGACGGCAATATCCCGTAATCCCCAGCACCTTTGCTGCCTGCATGGCAATTTCCTGCATCTTAAGGGTCTGATCCTCAGGCAGCGGAGCCGGGCAGATCTCCTGTGTACAGCCTGCCGTATACTTGTTTCTGTAATCATAAAAGCCTTCAAGAGGAGAAATCTTCACAATCGGATAGGCTTTTCCTCCGATCACGCCGACAGTATACTCTTCTCCGTCGATGTACTCCTCCAGAAGCAAGGTATCCTCGTAGCTGAACCCATCCTCCACTGCTTTTTCATAGGAATCCTGATCCTTCACAATATACACTCCCACGCTGGATCCGCCGCAGCAGGTCTTCACTACCACCGGAAACGCAAAACCCGCTTCCTGCGGAGATTTCACCGCGGGATTTTCTTTTTTCATCATGATGCTGAGGGGAGTCGGAATTCCTCCCGCCTGAAACAGGGCCTTCGTCATTCCTTTGTTCATGGCGACACCGCTGCTTAAGTATCCGGATCCGGTATAAGGGATTCCCATCAGATCGAATGTCGCCTGTACTCTTCCGTCTTCCCCGTTCATTCCATGCAGGCCGAGGAATACAATCTGCGCCTTCTCACACAGCTCCAGCACATTCGGACCCCAGAATCTCCTTCTGCGGGTTATCATCTCTGAAATCCCGGAGTTGAAGCTTTTCATATACCCGCTCGCCGCTTCCACATCATATTTCTCAGGGAAAGGATCCTCCCAGTTGACATTCTCCACACCGCAGAAGATATCGACCAGAACCGCGTGATGCCCCTTTGAGCGCAGAGCCTTGCAGATCCCGGTTCCCGAAACAATCGAAACGTCCCTCTCCGTGCTGGTGCCTCCTGCCAGTACTACAACATCCATTTTTTTCTCCTTCCGGGCAAAAATGCCATCTGTCTTCTCCGCCCTGCTATAAGGCAGTCCGGTCAACCCAGCCGGCTGCGCTAATAAATCACAACCGGAAGATTTGGTTCAAACACGTCATAGAGCTGGAGGGCGGCATCATAGATAATCTCCACGTCTCCGCCCGTACCGTTCAGAAGATACTGGTTTCCGCCGTATTCACCACGGGCGATGCCCTCTGTGATTCCGAAATCGGCAAAGGGCATCCAGAAATACGCGTTGGCCGTCTCAGGCAGCGG
>CACZQU010000112.1 GCA_902783305.1 uncultured Lachnospiraceae bacterium
TCATAGTGGATACATGCTATCCCTACATCTTTCTGCACTTCGCATTCTGCCTGACAATTAACATAAACAGTCCCTCTATCATCATTCTCCGCACATTTCTGGCAGTGTGTGGACAACCATTCGTTAATTGCCTTTTGCCTTTCAGGTGCCATCTTCGCTCTCTTCCTCCATCCTTCGCAGTGCTTCAAAGGCCATCACCTGCGCTGTGATTTCGTCTTTGGAATAACCTTTGGTCCCTCTGTAGTAAAGCTGTCGGAATGCCATTAAATCATTAAGCGCCCTGCTGATAATACCGTATGCTTCAAGCGGTTTCATCGTCCGCCCTCCCCCTTTAAACAGTGTGATATAACAACATTCTGCATTCGTCACACAGGCAAATTTCATATCCTCTGGTACTATCGTCTCTTATAAAAGTCAGTCGAATCATTCTTGGATCTTCATTGTAAAACTTACCGCATGACGCACAATTTCCGTATTTCCCAGCTCCGTTCTGATCTGCTAAATATTCACTCTTTATCATTGTCTGTCCTCCTGTTCCACGCCTCCACAGCATGCTCCATTCTGATGTGATATCCTGTCGATGCTCCGCAACCTCCTTTAGACGCATCGCATACTACTATATGCAGGCCATACTTCGTACAATACCCAGGTTCTCTTGCCTCGGTTAAAACTGCTACTTTCTTTCCGCAGAACGGACATGGCGATAAATCAATCATCCAATTACCTCCATTTCTGTTTCTGCCGGAATATAGTCTGGTTTTGCTTCCAGCCACTCGTTCCAACGCTTCTCTGAGTACTGAAAGCCCCATTCTGCGCCATACCGATCTATCATCTTCTGTCTGGCTGTTTCATAAGTTCCCCAGATCCTGACATAATGGCCGGCATACTTCTGGCCGAAACCAAAGGTGAAAATCCACCAACTCTCACCGGATTCGGTCGGCTTTTTCAATTCTTCAAGAGCTTTATTTGGCATTGAATACCTCCTCCGGCGATCCACCTTTATAAGTATCTGGAAATTCTGTCCAGGCTACTATATCGTAATCATCACTTGTAATTTCAGTAAATGAACTATTGAAATCGTTGTACCACGCAGTATAAGCACAATACCAGGACCATTTATCTTCCTTGAGAGATCTCATATAATACACTGGATAAATCAAAGCTCTTTCCTGTGTTATCCTGTCATAAACAGTGATAATTAACGGGACTCCTACAGGCGGAAATCCGCCATTATAAACAGTGTTCCATTCCGTCATCTGATTCCCACTTCCCTGTTTCTTCATTCCACTTTGCATTTGCTCTGCACAGTGTAGCTCGTTGGTCCACGACCAGCGGGCACTCATCGCAATGGACTTTCCCGTCGCCCCAATGCCGGCTGTATACATCACATATCCGCTGCTCACTCGGTGATAATTTCATAATTTACCTCCTGACATAAAATTGAACATTCCTCCATTATTTCTTTTTCAATTCGTCCTCTATTAGGATCAAGTTCATCAAGAAATACACCTTTTATGCAACTGTGGCCAATAATCCGTTCTTCCTTTGCTCTTTTTTGAAAGACATCAGGGAAGTCTTTTCTTATCTTATTCCAGTACCCCATTCCGCCTTTTACACAGCCAATGCAGTTATTATTGCTGTATCCAAGGTCATACATTATCGGTCTTTTTAATCCTATTTTTGATGCAATCCCATGAGCGTTTTCTTTCGTTAATTGATTATCAATCAACGGGAATTCATGATGATAATATGGCATTGAATCTTTTATTCTATTTGCACGATTTTGTTCTTTTACGTCAAACCCCCAAACATAAGAGTGCATTCCTGGATGCTCCAATTCCCATCGTTTTCTAACATCTCTCTTTAATGCTTTTGTACATGCTGCTCCATACGGCCCGTTAACAAAACGTTTTCGCAGAATTACATCGTCGACATCCTTAAAAAGAGTTGATTGTAATACAGTGATTTTTCTGTCAAGAATTTTTTCGCAGTCCCGTAGAAACCTTAAACTGTCAGGATGCTGATTTTCTACATGGGTATAGATTATTTCATCAACATCCTTTGCTAAATAACACGCTACAAAACTGCTTATGCCAGTCGAAAACCAACAAACTTTCACGCACCACACTACACGATCACGGTGTATGTGGTAACCCCTGAAGATTGCCCTACCTACGATGATCTTTGTCATCGTTTTCCTGGCCACGATGTGAAATTTTATGAAGTACCATCCCTATTCTCTGTACTTCAACCCGGTTTCACCGGGATAGCGTTAATCCTTTCTTATACAATCATGATTTACTGAAATACTATCTAATCTATAAATCATTATTAATCCTCATGTAAATAATGTTCTAATCGCATCCAGTTTATTTCTAACTGTATCCTCTGACGCTAAAATCTTTATAGTTGCTTTTTTCTCTGCAACCATTTCAGCAATAACCATATCTTTATTATGGTTATTGTCTTTCAGCATATTAATCAGATCAGCAATCGCTTGATAGGCATATCCATTAGCAACTATTTTTTCTATCATTTTTGTATATTGCTGTTTATCCATGTCAGTTATTCCTTTTGTGTATCATTCCATGCCCGCCTATCATCGCCCGGTACTTCCATAGCCATTATCGCCACGCTCACCGCCCTGGATCTGATCCACGATTTCTATTTCCTCATGTACTACAGGCAGGATAACCAGTTGCGTAATCTTATCCCCCGCCGATACAAGATAACTGTCTTCTCCATGGTTAAAAAGCCTTACTTTTATTTCTCCGGTAAAACCTTCATCGATCAACCCGGTTGATACGATTTTTTCATTCACATTTAAACCACTTTTGGATACTAATAATCCACAGGTTCCTGGAGGCAACTGAACGTGTACTCCTGTTCTAAACAAGGCAGAACTATCTGGCATAATCCTCTGACCGTGCATCGCTTTCAAATCTATACCACCGTCCGTATCATATGCTCTGACAGGAGTGAAAGCGCCTTCATCTAGTTTTATTTTCATTTCTATACTCCTTTGACTCAGTATCTAAAAACCAGTCGATAATTGATATTACAACAGCACCAACTATCAAACAAAATCCAAATGCTATAATTATAAGAAATATAAATGCCATCCAACCCATCTTTTGCTCCTATGTAGTTACTTCCGTACCGCAAATCGGGCAAATGGATGCACCGCCGGAAAGCTTTATTCCACATTTCGGGCATTTTAGCAGAACAGTGGGATCTGCACCGCGTTCCTGATACTCAGCCATAATCTGGATCATGTTATTTTTCATCAGATTGAAATAACTGTCCTTCAGTTCGATTCCAACGGCTCTGCGCCCCATCTGTACCGCCTGGTAAGGAGTCGATCCAATACCCGCAAATGGATCTAAAACAATATCATCTGGATTTGTCCACAGATCGATACCTCTTTCGATTACATCCAGCTGTAA
>CACZQU010000113.1 GCA_902783305.1 uncultured Lachnospiraceae bacterium
CATGTCAACCTGGGCATGGCCTGAATCCCCCTGCACAGCCTTTACGTCGCCGCCGTTCAGCTTCAGCTTGTAGGTGACGCTGGTATGGCGAAGGCTGTGGAAGACCACATCGGGAAGGCCTTTCTCCTCGATCAGCTTCTTGAACTTCTTGCGGAGTACGCTTCCCCCAGTAGGCATCAAGAAAAGCAATCTCTATCAACTCTGCGGTAGCTTTATAAAAATACTTTGGGAAAATATTTCCTTTCTGAGTTCATGTAATGCATTTTCTGTTTCACTCCTTTCAGTCTAACAATTCAAGAAGCATTCAGGATACTGACGATCCTGTCACAATGCTCCTTCTTCAGCAGCTTCCGGCAGTAATCCGGATGTTTCCTGTATCATCTGTAGGAATTGCCGGAAGGCGGCGTCAAGAATATGATCTTTCCGGTGTATGAAAACCACATCAAGGGAAGAGTAAGGGTCTTCCAGCGGATAATGCCGGATCAACCCTTGATTGAAGTACGGCTGTACAATGGATTCCGGAAGATATCCATAGGCAATCCCGGCACAGATATTAGCAATCATTGCCCCCAGAGAATTGAGTTCAATCAACCGGTCATCCCAGGACAGGTTACGGGAGGAGAGTAAAAAATTCAGCCTGCGCCGGAATACGCTCCCGACAGGGAAGGTGATGAGCGGAGCCTGGGAGAGAGGATCGAATTCTGGACTAACCTCCTTCTCGGCACTTCCCACCAGGATCAGACGTTCCTTCCTGAACAGAACCTGTGAGAGATCCGGATGCAGTACAGGACCTGAAACAAAAGCACCATCCAAAGCCCTGTCCAGCACCAGGGGCTGGAAAACATCATTCATATCTGTCCGCAGGGAAAGTTTCACGTCCGGGCACTGACAGTGATAACGTGTCATCAGGAAGGGAAGATCCTTAAGTGCCGTAGCTTCGAGGGAGCCAAGCGTCAGCGTACCACACGGACAATCCATGTTGTGAAGAGCTATGGAAGCCTCTTCAGAGAGATGAAGGATTTTCGCTGCGTAATCGTAGAAGAGCTTTCCCTTTGATGTAAGAGTGAGTCCACGCTTGTCCCGGTAGAAAAGAGGTTCGCCTAACTCTGTTTCCAGTGCCCGGATCCTGGTGGAAAGATTCGACTGGGCATAGTGCAGAAGATTCGATGCAGAAGAAAAACTTCCAGCATCGGCGGAAACAATAAAGAAACGAAGTACTTGCAGATCCATTCTTACCCTCCCCATTTAATTTCGGGCGAAATCCTTTCAAACAGGAAAGAAACGATTTTCCGCTTATCCGAATCATTCAGTATAAATCTCATATCCAATTCGCACATAAAGATCTATATAAAAAACAGATGGATAAATTATATTTTTCGAAGATTACTATATACTACATCTCTGCTATAATCAAGATGCTTTAAAAATTCATCGGAGGAGAAAAATCATGAAACTTATGAAACATGCATTCTGTGGGTTGGTTTCTGCGGCTGTCATGGCTGTTACATGTGGTGTCTGCTTTGGAGCAGCAGTAAAGGCTGATGTAGCGGAGCCAGTGGAATTTCAGCTTCATGCACATACCTTTGATTTTGGTGAAGCTGTGAACCGGGTAACTTTCCAACTTGATGGCGTGGTCCCGGAAAGCCTTGATCCGGATAGCTTTCGCATTACTGCAAGTGCTTCACTCCCGGAGGGAATCACAGGAGATGAGGTCAATTCCGGTGTTTATCAGGATGTGGAGCGGGCTGTCGAAAGGATCTGTGTGACGGGAGATACTGTGGAATTGGCATTGCACTGCGGACTTGACGTGGCCGGTGAAGGAACACTTAGTTTTGCGTCACCTGTAATCCAGAGAAACATGGATCTGGAGCTGACTTACACGATTGAACAGGCGGAAGATATTGTTATCGACGGGGAAACCATAAAAGCTGGTACCCTCTCCTTTGTTCAGAGCGGCTCATGGAACAATCCGGAAACGGAAGCATTCAAATCAGGACAGATTGATGGGATGTCCTATTATTATTATGTCCCGGAAAACGCAGATGACGGTACGCTTCATCCGATGGTACTTTGGCTTCACGGACTTGGTGAGGGCGGTTACGAGGGTGTAGAATCCACAACCAGCGGCCTGCGTGCAAATCGTGCAGCTGTATGCTTTGCTCAGGAAGATGCACAGCAGATTTTCGGAGGTGCTTTCGTTCTGGCTCCTCAGGCTCCGACCAGCTGGATTGAGGATCTGTTTACTGAAGATTATGAGCAGACTTTACTGAATATTGTGGATCAGATGGTGAATGAGTATCCTGTTGATCCATCCCGAATCTATATCTGCGGTGCTTCTGCAGGTGGGTATGCAGCGGTATGGATGGCAATCAATCATCCGGATCGCTGGGCAGCGGTTGTTCCTGTCTGCCCTGGCATTACCTCCGGAGTGTCTGAAGCTTATGGATCCGTAATTCCCTCTGACGAAGAACTTCTAATACTCAAAGATCTTCCGATCTGGACAATTCATACTGCCGCAGATACAACGGCATTAATCGACGAGGCAGGAAGAAGACTCAACCAGGTTCTTGGTGACAGCGGAATCTATTCAGAGTATGGCACTGTAAATCTTGACGGTGTAGATTATGACGGGCATTGGAGCTGGCTGTATCTGGAGAACAACGTTCCAGAGTTCGAAGGCGAGCATATCTGGAACTGGATGGCACGCCAGCAGCGGGCTGACAGCAGCACTGCAAATGGTCCAACTGAGATCAGGCGGCGTGTGTATACTCTGGAAAATGCCATGAATACCCCGATCACCGAACTGTATGTGTATCAGTCTAAGGGAGAGAACCTGGTACCCAGCGGTCTTCAGCCAGGAGAGCAGATAGATGCAGAGGTGTTCGGGCACTGGCTGCATACCCCGGATGAAACCCTTTATACAGTGGAATTTGTGTCCGATGGAGAGACTTATTCCTTCCGTACACTTCATGTGGAAGACCTTTTTGAAATCCTTTACCTTAAAGGTGCCCAGGAAATGGACGGGGTCTCTGGCACGACGCCAGTAGCTTTTGCAAAGGCGGAGTAAAAAGCCGGAGTCTCTGTGATTCCTGATTACGCCGAAAAACAGTCAGATCTGATATATGATTACCAGAACAATGTAAAACTATATCCAGCTTTCCAGGAATATCTGAGAAATTACCGGCCAAAACTTTTAGCCATTCAGGGAAAAAACGATCCTTCTTTCATCTGGGCTGGCGCAGAAGCTTTCCAGAAGGACATTCTCGAAGCCACGATCATACCGGTTTCCAGCGGTCATTTTGCTTTAGAAAATTGCTGTCGGGAGATTGCGGATTATATTCGATCAGTATTTTGAAACAGCTTTTTATTCATTAATTCAGAAAGCATCTCCCGTCAGATGGCGCTGCTGCCACCAGCTGCCGGGAGATGTTTATACATGACTTCTAATACACTGAATTTATCCTGCCGAGTGTTTGAATGAGGTTTCCATGGTTCTTTCAAACCATACCCAGGCAATCTCCAATTGCTGGCCAAAAAGAATATGATTGTTTTTAAGTAGTATGCTTGTCTGCACAGTGCTATAATGATCATAAATAGAAATATATAGCGAAAAGGGGTGATGCCTGTGATTGAGATATATGTGAATGACATAAAAAAAGCTTTGAGTAATGGATGCTGTTTTTCTGCACTATCGTTGGCGTTGACTCTTCCCGATATATGTGGAATGGCTGAATTCCCAAATAAACAAGTGGCGGAACGATATATTGGCTGGTATGATAAATATATCAGCGATTATATGAAGAAGGAGGAGCCGGCTTCACAGAATCCGTATCTAAGCGGTGAGATGGTTTACAATCTCCGTAACACATATCTTCATCAGGGATCACCCAATGTGGTAACCAGTAAAGTAAAAGAAGAAATAAACCAGGTAGATAAGTTTGTTCTTTACCTGGGAGATGGGAAGATGATTCATGAAATAACGATTGCAATAAGTGCCGGACCGGTATCGTTCAGGACAATAATGGTTGATATTTCTTTTCTTTGCGATACACTTTGTGAGTGTTCATTACAATACTACAGGGAAAACAAAGAAAAGTTTGAGTTTGATTTCAATATCATTCCTCAGAATTACTTATTTGGTGAACAGAATTCGCATGATGGTATTTCAATGGATGAGGATCCGATTGGTGAAATAGTAACACAAAAACTATCGATTGCAACTGGACAAAGTCTCAAAATTTCTGGAAATGTGACGCAGGATATGATAGCTCTTTTTTCAAAAGCTTTGACCAGATATGCACAGACACAGAACAATCAGGAAGCTGTGTCTGAGAGAGATAGTAAAATAGCTGTTGCAAAGAAAGTACCGGATAAAAAAACGGCGATGGTAACCCGTAGTAAAAAGGAATTACAGTTCAGATCATTTTTTGGACAGACATTTAAAGAAAAAAAGTATCAGGATAAGAAGGAACAGATAATTGAATCATTTCTTTCATCTAAGACAAAAACACAGTTAAACGGTAAACTGACAAAAATCTTCCAGGGTCAGGATGTTAAGGTTATTTTAAATAGATTGAAGCCGAAAATAAAGGATTGGCCTGGACAGTAGGAGCAATTTTGTATTATTTTGGCTTTGAGTTATGTTGCTCAGGGATCATTTCATAGTTGGCTTCGGGGATTTTTGTTGTACGCTCAGGCAGACAAAAGAAAGAGGCAATTACTTTGAATCACAAGGGATCACAAAGATTGGAAACCGATCGGGTACTGCTGAGATGGTTTACTTTAACAGATGCGGCTGCCATGTATAAGAACTGGGTATCTGATCCGGAAGTAACAAAATTTCTAACCTGGCCTGAACATGATAGTGAAGAAACCAGAAGGGAAACATTGGTCGAGTGGGAAAAGTCTTATGAAAAAGAAAATTATTACCAGTGGGCTATAATACTGAAGGAAAACGGAAATGAACCCATTGGCCGTAACTGGTGGCATCAGGGTATTATGTCGGAAGCTTTGATAATACTCATAGACTTCTTTTTTGAAAAGGTGGGTGCTAACCGCATTGAGAGTCTTCACGATCCCAGAAATCCCCATTCAGGTATGGTTATGAAAAAATGCGGGATGAAATATGAGGGTACTCTGCGTAGTTCTGACAGGAATAACCAGGGCATATGTGATGCTGATTGGTATGGGCTACTTCGATCTGAGAGAGAAATCGGTATTTATGGAGAGGTAAAGTGATCAGGAAAGAAACAGACTACTATAATTCTGCGATTGCAGATACGAATCCTGCATTAATCAATCATGACAATACAGCCGACGGGAAAACAATACTGTCAAGGGAGTATATTCTCAGAACCAGTAAAAGCGAGGGAAAACTCGTGATGCTGCCTATTGTTATAGTCATGTTGGTGGTATGCGTGTTGAGCCCAATTTTCATAACACCGGCATCAGGCACATTCGAAGGATATGCAATACTGATGATATGGATTCTTGGGATTATGACTGTTGCAATACAGTTCTCTATAACAAGGAAGATCCAAAGCTCCATCAGAGAGGCTCTCCCGTTGGGAAACTTTACAATCTTCCTTGCCCGCAGCCAGCGAAGAAGGAGATATTCTTGCTATGTTGAGATCGATGGTCAAGATCGGAAGGTTCCAAGTGGAGCTTTCGGTCAGATGAGACTGCTTGGGGAAGAAGATGTCTATATTCTGATGATCAATAACAAGATAGCGGCACTCTATCCCACAAATCAATTCACACTGGATGCGGATCTCATCCAAAAAATGTCCGTAGTGCATCCACTACAGGGATTTCCGCAGTAATTCCCACTATTGTTGGAGTACTGGTACAGAAGGAGTCGTGCATGTCATTTCAGAAGAAAGTGAAAACAAATTTCGGTTTGCTGGAATGAATGAGAATCCAATCTATAGGCCATTATGACGATACATGACAGGAGAAAGGAATTGGCTAAGAAGAGATGAAGCTGCACTATGGTGGAAGGTTTAATACGGAAGATGATTTTAAGAGTAAAGGGAAGCACCATGAAGGGGCGATTGCTTTTCGCGAACCTGGTCAGGCTGTGTTTGCTGCTATTGCGAACGGCGGATGTATCGTGACACTTATTCTATTGTGCCTGATCCTGTATTTTATGGCGGGAAGGAGTATTAGGGAGTTTGCCCCTCTGCTATTTCCTGCGTCTATCCTATCTGTGATCATGCTTATTCCACATGAGTTTTTACATGCGGTATGCTTTAAGGAAGAGGTGTATCTATACTATGATCCATCGAAGTTTATGCTCTTTGTCCATGGAACAGAAAGTATGAGCAAGCAGAGATTCGTTTTCATGAGCATGCTGCCTAACATTGTTTTCGGGATCATACCGTTTGCTCTGTTCCTGGTAAACCATAACTTGCTGTTGGTTGGTATGGTTGGGGCATTTTGCATCAGCATGGGATTTGGGGACTATATCAATGTCTTTCATGCGCTGACGCAGATGCCGAAGGGAGCAAAAACATATTTATACGGGTTTCATTCATACTGGTATAAGTAACATGGCTGAAGTATGCATTTCTGGTTTTTAATACGCTTCATATACGCGTAAGTATTTCATAGCTCGGGGCAATCCGGGCTTTTTTCATGCCCTAAAATGAACAAAACAAATCCCGGAGAATCATTGTCTTCCGGATTGAAACTTAAAAAAATGAAAAAAACCGGGGGAGGTGAGAAAGCTGGTTTCTTTGCGTGGAATTACCGTGTCGATCAATGGCGATACGACAGGCTTGGACAAGGCGCTTTCCGGAATCAATTCAAAAATCCGCACTGTATCTACTCAGCTCCGTGAGTGTGAGAGGCTCCTGAAGCTCGATCCGACGAATACGGAGCTGTTGAAGCAGAAGCAGGAGTACCTGGCGAAGGCGGTCCAGGAGACGAAGGAGAAGCTGGAGCTGGAGAAGGAGGCGCTGCGGCAGGCG
>CACZQU010000114.1 GCA_902783305.1 uncultured Lachnospiraceae bacterium
CAATCTGCTGATCGTCATGGGCATGGGCGCCCTGTGCTCGGTCTTCCCGCTGATCGCCGGGTATATCTATGCGAGATTTATCGGAAAACGTGTGACGGCAGACGATGAAGCTTCCAAGGGTGAAGTGACCAAGACGTATGAGGAGCTGGTTGCGGAATACGGCACTCTTCCCAGTGGATGGAGCTCTCTTGCGCCGATCATCGTCCCGATTATCCTGATGGCATTGTCCTCGGTCGCTTCCATGGCTCATATGACAGGCTTTCTGGCCAACCTGATCACCTTCCTGGGAACCCCGATCATCGCCCTGGCGGTCGGTACGGTCTTTGCCACCATTCAGCTTTCGGGTGCCGGCAAGATGGATCAGTTTTACAAGATCTGCAACGACACTCTGATGACCGTCGGCCCGATCCTTTTTGTGACGGCGGCAGGCGGTGTCCTTGGCAAAGTGATTTCCGCTTCGGACATGGTCAATTATATTTCTTCCCATGCGTCTGTGCTCAGCGCGATGGGGATCTTCTTCCCCTTCCTGCTTTCTGCCATCCTGAAATCCGCTCAGGGCTCTTCTACGGTTGCGTTGACGACGACAGCCGGTATTGTCGCTCCTCTGCTTGAGGTGCTGGGCTTTACGACCCCGATTCAGGTGACACTGGTCTGCATGGCTATCGGTGCAGGGGCCATGACCGTTTCTCATGCGAATGACTCCTTCTTCTGGGTAGTCACGAATTTCGGTGCCATGACTCCCGAAGAGGGGTACAAGACCCAGACGTTGAATACTCTGGTCATCGGCGTTGCGGCGATTATCGAGATTGCGCTTTTGAGCTTGATTTTCCACTGAATCCGAAATCGATGAAAAAAGTACCTGATATCCGGAAGGGATATCAGGTGCTTTTGCGGGTAACGGTATGAGAGGAGCACAGATTATGAACAGGGAATTAAGGAAAGACGCGGATACCATCGTAAAAGCCAGCCTGCATGCGGTGCTGCCGGATGAGGCTGTGGCGAGGGCGCTTAAGGATTTTCATCCGGGCACAGGGCGGACGATCCTGGTTTCGGCCGGAAAGGCGGCATGGCAGATGGCCAGTGCCGCGGTGAAAACCCTCGGGAGCGTAGACGCCGGTATTGTCGTGACAAAGTATGATCATGTGATGGGAGAAATCCCCGGCGTGGAGTGCTGTGAAGCGGGACATCCGGTTCCGGATGAAAACAGCTTCCGCTCTACGGCCAGAGCTTTGGAGCTGGTCAGAGACCTGACGGAGCAGGATACGGTTCTGTTTCTGCTCTCCGGCGGAGGCAGCGCTCTTTTTGAACAGCCTCTGGTATCAGGGGATGAGCTTCAGGACATTACCAGGCAGCTTCTGGCCAGCGGCGCAGACATCGTGGAGATGAATACGATCCGTAAGCGTCTCAGCTGTGTCAAGGGCGGCCGGTTTGCCCTCGCCTGCGCGCCGGCAAAGGTGTTCAGTATCGTGCTAAGCGATATTCTGGGGGATCCTCTGGACATGATCGCCAGCGGTCCCGCTTACCCGGATGCTTCGACCTGCCTGCAGGCGCAGGCGATTGCAGAGAAATATTCGCTGAAGCTGTCCGGGAAGGCAAAGGAGCTTCTGGCACAGGAGACGCCCAAGACTCTGGACAATGTGACGACACAGATCACCGGGAGTGTACGCGAGCTGTGTGCCGCGGCAGCGGCGAAATGCCGTGAGCTGGGATATGAGCCAGTCCTTCTGACGGATCAGCTTTGCTGTGAGGCCAGGGAAGCGGGGAGCTTTCTGGGGACGATTATCCGGACCCATGACGGAGAAGGCAGGTCTTATGCTTATATTGCCGGCGGCGAAACGGTGGTTCATCTTACCGGGAGTGGTCTGGGCGGACGCAACCAGGAGCTGGCTCTGGCGGCGGCTCCGGCGATCGACGGGATCCGGGGCGCTGCTGTCTTTTCGGTCGGCAGTGACGGAACGGACGGGCCTACGGACGCAGCCGGAGGCTATGTCGACGGGGAAAGCGCGAAGGCTCTGGCGGACAAGGGACTGGATGTCGCGAAGGTACTGAAGGACAATGACGCGTATCATGCGCTTAAGTCGGTGGATGGTCTGGTGATGACCGGGCCTACCGGTACAAATGTCAATGATGTGGCAGTGGCGCTGCTTAAGCAGGGCTTCTGATCCCATTCCAAACGTCTTAAGACGAAGTAGTGGAACAAAACCATCACTTCGTCTTTTTCTTTGCCAAAAATAATGGTTGCGTTCCATCTCTTTTTGCACTAGAATCATGGTATTCAGCCTGAAGAATGAGGTAAGTGTTTGCAGAGGAGAGTCGAATGAAAATCGGATTTGACAATGAAAAATACCTGAAAACCCAGTCGGAGCATATACGGGAGCGTATAGGCAAGTTTGGGAATAAGCTGTATCTGGAATTCGGAGGAAAGCTGTTTGACGATTTTCATGCTTCCCGCGTGCTTCCCGGGTTTGAACCGGACAGCAAGCTGCGTATGCTGATGCAGCTTTCCGATCAGGCGGAAATTGTGATTGTGATCAGCGCTTCAGACATCGACAAAAACAAGATGAGGGCAGACCTGGGCATTACCTATGAGGAGGATGCTCTGAGGCTGATTGAAGCCTTTACGACCAGGGGCTTTTTTGTGGGAAGCGTATGCATTACCCGTTATGTCGGCCAGGAGGGGGCAGATACCTTTAAAGCCTTCCTGGAGAAGAAGGGAATCCGGGTATTTCTTCACTATCCGATAAACGGATATCCCAACAATACGTCCTTGATTGTCAGCGACGAGGGATATGGCCGGAATGAATACATTGAGACCTCCAGACCCCTTGTTGTCGTGACGGCGCCCGGTCCCGGCAGCGGCAAAATGGCGACCTGTCTTTCTCAGCTTTACCATGAATACAAGCGGGGGATCGAGGCGGGTTATGCGAAATTTGAAACCTTTCCCATCTGGAATATCCCGCTGAAGCATCCGGTCAATCTGGCTTACGAGGCGGCGACAGCGGATCTGAACGATGTGAATATGATCGATCCCTTCCACCTGGAGGCATATGGGGTTACCACAGTGAATTACAACCGGGACGTGGAGATTTTTCCGGTCCTGCAGGCAATATTTGAAAAGATTACCGGCTCCTGCCCTTATAAATCTCCTACGGATATGGGGGTCAATATGGCGGGAAGCTGCATCATCGACGATGAGGTCTGCCAGGAGGCCTCCCGTCAGGAGATCATCCGCCGGTATTATAAAAGCATGGCTGCCCTGGTTTCCGGAAGCGGCCGGGAGGAGGAGGTCTATAAGCTGGAGCTTTTGATGAAGCAGGCTCATGTCGTGAAGGAGGACCGGAAGGTCGTCCCCATCGCCCTGGAGAGAGAAGCCGAGACCGGTGCCGCTGCTGCTGCGATGGAGCTTTGCAACGGGAAAATCGTCACGGGGAAAACGTCGGATCTGCTGGGACCCTCCTCTGCGCTGCTGCTGAACGCGCTCAAGGAGCTTGCGGGAATTGATCATAAGATTCATGTGATTTCTCCCGATGCGCTTCGGCCGATCCAGGAGCTGAAAACCTGCTATCTGGGAAGCAAAAATCCAAGACTGCACATGGATGAAACCATGATCGCCCTGTCGGTCAGCGCCGCGTCCAATTCCCAGGCCCGTCTGGCGCTCGGACAGCTGCCGAAGCTTCGGGGAAGTCAGGCGCATACCTCTGCGATGCTTTCGGATGTTGACATCCAGAGCTTTCGCAAGCTGGGCATTGACCTGACCTGTGAACCTAAATATGAGAGAAGGACAATCTGAGCATCTGTCGGAAAACCGACTGTGCCAGAACGGAGAAGGAAAACATGAGTTATTCTTTTGCAAGCCGGGTCCGTTACAGTGAAATCGGACCGGACACAGAGCTGACACTTCCGGCTCTTTTAAACTATTATCAGGACTGCACCACCTTTCAGTCCGCAAGCATCGGCCATGATATTTACGAGCTGGAGAGCCGCCACCGCGCCTGGGTGCTGAATTCCTGGCAGGTGGAGGTCACCCGTTATCCGAGGGTGGGAGAGGAGATCATCATCACGACGATCCCTTATGATCTTCACGGATTTCTCGGGCTGAGAAATTTTGTCATGGAAACCGCGCAGGGGGAAAGGCTGTCCTGGGCCAATTCCATATGGTCAAACCTGAGCACCCTTACGGGATATCCGGAACGACTGAATGAAGAGGATCTGTCCGGCTATGTGCTGGACGAAAAGCTGGATATGGATTACCAGCCGCGCAAGATCGCCATTCCCGAGGGCTGGGAAGCCTTCCCCTCCTTCGCGATTCAGCGGCATCATCTGGATACCCACAGACATGTCAACAACTGCCAGTACGTCCGCATGGCAGAGGATTATCTTCCGGATGACTGCAAGGTGCGCAGGCTACGCGTGGAATATAAGAAACAGGCCTTGCTGGGGAATGTCTTCTATCCGTTGATCCATAAGGAGGAGGGAGGAACGATGGTAATCTTCAACACGGCAGAAGCGAAGCCAGGGGACAGGCCGGATCCTTATGCTGTGGTGGAAACGTGGTGGGAAATACCGTAAAGCATTTATGACTCCAGAATCCGGGGAGTGCGAAGCACGGAACAAGCCGCAGGAGTCATTTTGCACTGCAATCATTTATACCTGAGCAGTGCCGTCATTTTCATTTGTTAAGGGTTACGCGAGCAGGAAAGAAAGGATTTTCGATGGATAATTACAATAAAAACTTCCGGGGAGAGGGTCCGGAGGGTCCGGGAGGAGGCGGTTCGGGACAGGGTCCCGGAAAAAACCGGTTTTCCGTCCTGGCATTCCTTGTCTGCCTTCTGGTAACCATGTCTTTATTCAGCATGTTTACCAGCAACTCAAGGGATGAGTCCGCAGAGATCACTTATGATAAGTTTATCGAGATGGTGGAGGAAGGACAGGTCCGTTCTGTCACTTTGCAGACGGAGGTTCTGACGATTGTACCGAAGAGAGGATCCTCCTCCACTAGCTCGGTGACGTATTACACCAACCAGCTGGAGGATGAGAATGCTCTGACGAAAAGGCTGGAGGGGAAGGACATTATTTTCAAGTCCGAGCCTCCGGATGCCATGCGGGAAGTGGTCGCAACGATAGTCAGCGTGCTGCTTCCGACGCTCCTGATGTTTGGCCTTCTGATGCTCCTGATGAGACGGATGGGCGGATCCGCCGGCGGCATCATGGGGATCGGCAAAAGCCGCGCGAGAAATTATGTGACCCGGGAAACGGGGATTACCTTTAAGGATGTGGCCGGAGAAGAGGAAGCGAAGGAATCTCTGCAGGAGGTTGTGGACTTCCTTCACAATCCGGGAAAATATTCGTCAATCGGGGCGAAGCTGCCCAAGGGAGCTCTTCTGGTAGGACCTCCCGGTACCGGAAAGACCCTCCTGGCCAAGGCGGTTGCCGGAGAGGCGCATGTTCCGTTCTTTTCCCTTTCGGGCTCCGAGTTCGTCGAGATGTTTGTCGGAGTCGGCGCGTCCCGGGTCAGGGATCTGTTTGAAGAAGCGAGAAAGAATTCTCCCTGTATTGTCTTCATCGATGAGATCGATGCTATTGGAAAGAGCAGGGATTCCCGTTTCGGCGGAGGAAATGATGAAAGGGAACAGACGCTGAACCAGCTTCTGGCGGAGATGGACGGCTTCGACCCTTCCAAGGGGCTGTTGATCCTCGCGGCGACAAACCGTCCGGAGGTTCTGGATCCTGCTCTCTTAAGGCCGGGACGCTTTGACCGCCGGGTCATCGTGGACAGGCCGGATCTGAAGGGCCGGATTGACATTCTGAAGGTTCACGCCAAAAATGTGGCTTTGGACGAAACGGTGGATTTCGAAGCGATCGCCCTTGCCACCTCCGGGGCAGTGGGCTCGGATCTGGCGAACATGGTAAACGAGGCGGCGATCCTGGCGGTCAAAAACGGGCGTACCGCCGTGTCTCAGAAGGATCTTTATGAATCCGTAGAGGTTGTTCTCGTCGGCAAGGAAAAGAAAGACCGGATCCTGAGCAAAGAAGAACGGCGGATCGTATCCTACCACGAGGTGGGACATGCCCTGGTCAGCGCGCTGCAAAAGGACGCGGAGCCGGTACAGAAGATCACGATCGTGCCAAGGACGATGGGAGCTCTGGGTTATGTCATGCAGGTGCCGGAGGAGGAAAAATATCTCAACACCCAGGCTGAGCTGGAAGCCATGCTGGTGGGACTTCTGGCAGGACGCGCGGCAGAGGAGCTTGTATTTGACACGGTGACTACCGGGGCGGCGAATGATATCGAAAAGGCAACCAAGATCGCCCGTGCTATGGTGACGCAGTATGGAATGTCGAAGAAATTCGGGCTGATGGGACTGGCCACCGTGGAGGATCAGTATCTGAACGGAAGAGCAGTGCTCAACTGCGGCGACAACACGGCGACAGAGATTGACCATGAGGTCATGATGCTGCTCCAGAAATCGTATGAAGAATCCAGACGACTGCTTTCCGGTCACAGAGAGGCACTGAACAAGATTTCAGAGTATCTGATCCGGAAAGAGACCATTACCGGCAAGGAATTCATGAAAATCTTCCGGGCAGTGGAGAAGGGGCTGGATATTCCGGAGAATCTGGATGATCTGCCGTCCTGGACACAGGAGAGCGGCAAGACTTCGGAAGCGAAACGGATCGGAGAAAAGAGCGCGTTAAATGCACCCGAAGAAAAGACGGGCGCGGGAAAGGAAGTATCTGCTGCTTCTGAAGGGGAGCAGGAGGCGGAAAAGAGCGCGTTGAATGCTCCTTCAGAAAATCCGGAGGAGGAAGCGGCAGAGGCTGAGGCTCTTTCAGAGAAGCCGGAGGAGGAAGCGGCAGAGGCTGAGGCACCTTCAGAGAAGCTGGCGGAGGCTGAAGCTCCTGCGCCGAAGTCCGAGGGGGGAACGACAGAGACTGAGGTTCCTTCAGAGGAGCCGGCGGAGACAACGACGGAGGCGGAAACGACGGAAAAGGATCCGGTTAGGGAGACAGACAGTCCTGAACCGGAGGACGACGAACCGGCATTCGACCCGTCAGTAACCTTCGGAAAGATCTGGATTGAAACGGATGACAGTGATATGCCATTTGATCCGGATATGGAGGAGGGAGAGGAAGTTTCCCAGGATCAGAAGGGGATTGTCGAGGATACAGCCAATGCCTTTAATGCCGTTTCCGAAACCTTTGACGCGTTTATCGATTCAATTTCGGAAGAGCCCCAGGACAGACCCTGAGAATCGGATTACGGTTACGGTTCAGCCGAACAGTAACTGACTGCGGTACTGTAAGGAGCTGTGCAGGTGATTTTTGCAGAGCTCCTGAACGAATCAATGCAGGCATTGCATTCGTCTGCTATACATGCGGCGAAATACACAGAACCGGGAACCAGCTTCCCGGTTCTTCTTACGATGGGGGAAAAGTATGTTTATCATCGAGGAGGAATTGAAAAAGCTCCCTTCCCATCCAGGGGTGTATCTCATGCACGGAGGGCAGGATGAGATCATTTATGTGGGAAAGGCCGTCAGCCTCAGAAACCGGGTGAGACAATATTTCCAGGCCGGCTATAAGAGAAGTCCGAAAATCGAGCAGATGGTTTCCCACGTATCCCGTTTTGAGTATATTGTGACGGACAGTGAGCTGGAGGCCCTGGTTCTGGAAAACAATCTGATCAAGGAGCACCGTCCGAAATACAATACCATGCTCCGGGATGACAAGACATATCCCTACATCAAGGTGACGGTTCAGGAAGCCTTTCCCAGGGTGATTTTTACCCGGCAGGTGAAAAAGGACAGATCAAAGTATTTTGGCCCTTATACCAGCGCGGAAGCGGTCAAAAATGTCATCGAGCTGGTCAGGAGGCTCTACAGGGTGAGAACCTGCTCCAAAAATCTTCCAAAAGAGACGGGAGCAGGCCGTCCCTGTCTTTATTATCATATGAAACAGTGCGATGCTCCCTGCCAGGGGATGATCGGGGAGCGGCAGTACAGGGAACAGATCGAGAAGCTGCTGCGTTTTCTGGGAGGAGACGGCAAGGAAGAAATCGAAAACCTGGAAGAAAAAATGGCAGCTGCCTCCGAAGAAATGAGATACGAAGATGCGGCCCGCTTCCGGGATCTGATTCAGGACATCCGGAGGATCTGGGAAAAGCAGAAGATCACGGCTTACGGGAGCGAGGACAGGGATATCCTTGGCATTGCCATGCAGGAGAGTGATGTACATATCGCGGAGCAGGAGGCGGTAGTCCAGGTGTTTTTCATGAGGGAAGGAAAAATCATCGGACGGGAGCATTTCTATCTGCGTCTTGGGAACGAAGACAAGGCAGAGGATGTCCTCTCCAGCTTCCTGAAACAGTATTATGCGGGAACCCCGTTTATTCCCGGGGAAATCATGCTGCCCATGCCGATCGGAGACGAAGAGCTGGTGGAGGAATGGCTTTCCGGGAGAACCGGCAGAAAAATCCATCTGAGAATTCCCAAAAAGGGAACGAAGGAGAAAATGGTGGAAATGGCCGCGGAAAATGCCAGAATGGTGCTTCAGAAGGATCGGGAGAGAATCCGCAGGGAAGAGGGGAGGACGATCGGAGCGGTGAAGGAGATCGAGAGCTGGACCGGTCTGTCCGGCCTGAACCGCCTGGAGGCATATGACATATCCAATATCAGCGGATTTGAATCCGTAGGATCGATGGTTGTTTTTGAAAAGGGGAAGCCAAAGCGCAGCGATTACCGGAAATTCAGGATCAAATGGGTGGAGGGTCCCAATGATTATGCCAGCATGGAGGAGGTTCTGACCAGACGCTTTACCCATGATTCCGGAGGGGAATTCGACAGCTTCGCCCGGCATCCTGACCTGATTCTGATGGATGGAGGACGGGGACAGGTGAACATCTGCCTCGGGGTTCTCACACGTCTGGGACTGGACATTCCGGTCTGCGGTATGGTAAAGGATGATCATCACCGCACGAGAGGCCTGTATTTCAACAACGTGGAAATTCCGGTCGATACCACCAGCGAGGGGTTTCACCTGATCACCCGGATCCAGGATGAGGCTCACCGGTTTGCCATCGAGTTTCACCGCTCCCTTCGCTCCAAGGTGCAGGTTCATTCTATCCTTGACGAAATACCGGGAATCGGCAGTACGCGGAGAAAAGCTTTGCTGCGCAGGTTCAGGACGGTGGAGGCGGTACGGGAAGCCAGTGAGCAGGAGCTGGCGATGACGGAATCGATGAACGCACAAAGCGCCAGGCAGGTGTACCGGTTTTTTCATCCGGCAGAAAACAGCAGATAAGGGTTGGCCGGTCCTTCACACCTGGCGCGGTGCATGGGCTGAACAGTATCTTGAAAAAACGTTACTATTCAGCCCCTCCATAAATCGTACGAATCTGAACGTCATGCTTGCATGTAAGGGCAGATTCGTACGATTTATGGATAGCTGAAAGCTGTCACCTCCCCTCATGAGAAATCCAGCCACGCGAAGCGGGGCGGAAAAGCGCCGAAGGCGCGGATTTCGAATGAGGAGAGGTGAGGGGCTGAATGGTAACGAAAAAACCATCACGGGATCTGGAATGAAGCTGTGGCTGACCGGTTCAGATGCAGGAAAAATGCCGGAAGCAGAAAGGTTCTGCTTCCGGCATGATCATTCGGATGGTTATTTCCAAGGCCATGCGCCCTGCACGCGAATTCCTTTTCGATTGATGCATTTATCCTGTGCGCGATGGGACGGTACGACTGCGGCGAAGAAAGCAGCCCCGGCCGGCAGCGGTTATTCTTCCTTAAGAACCATACAAGCTGCTCCATAGATCCCGGCGTCGTTGCCGAGGATGGCACGGATGATGGGAGTGCCTTTGCAGGCAGAAAAAGCATATCGGTCGTAATATTTCTGGATCAGATCGGTCAGCGGTTTCCCTGCTTTGGATACGCCGCCGCCGATGACGATAGATTCAGGGTCGAGAACCGTCGAGAAGACGGCAATTGCGCTTCCCAGGAGATCTCCGAAGCGCTCCATGATCCGGACGGCCAGAGGATCTTCATCCTTGTATGCGTCCAGGACAGCTTTCGCGTTCAGGGTTCCGTTTTGTTCTGCTTCCCGAAGGACAGAATCCTCTGTCTCTCTTTCCAGGTATTCTCTGGCGAGACGGACAATTCCGGTGGCTGAGCAATACTGCTCCAGACAGCCGTAATTTCCGCAGTTACAGGGGATGGTCTCTTTGCGGTTGATCAAAGCGTGACCGATCTCACCTGCAGCGCCATGAAATCCGTGGACGATCTTTCCGTCGATGATGATGCCGCCGCCTACACCGGTTCCCAGGGTGATCAGGAGGACGTTTTTGCATCCGGAAGCAGCACCGCGCCAGGATTCCCCCAGAGCAGCGACGTTAGCGTCATTTGCCGCTTTGGCATGAAGGCCGGTAAGCGCCGAGAGCTCGGAGGCAACGGCCTTGAAGCCCCAGTGAAGATTGACGGCGACAGGAGCCTCTCCCTTGTTGTTGACAGGACCGGGGATTCCGATCCCCACACCGTCCACATCTTCAACCGCAATGCCCAGCTCGTCGATCTTTTTATGGATGGCTTCCGCAATATCGGGAAGGATCAGAGATCCGTCATTCTCCGTCCTGGTGGGAATCTCCCACTTTTCAACCAAGGCGCCCTCTGTTGTAAAAAGACCGCATTTCACTGTCGTTCCGCCGACATCGATGCCAAAACAATACATACCCATGGTCTTATCCCCCCTGAACCAATTCCTTTCTCTGCTTTACTTCCTGTTTCTTGCGATATTTGCCTGTACCCTTTTGTACAGCTCTTCCGCAGCGTTATATCCCATTTTTTTCTGGCGATGATTGACGGCGGCGGATTCGACGATCACGGCAAGATTTCTTCCCGGACGAATCGGGACACTGTGGCAGACCAGCTTGTTCCCCAGATATTCCGTATATTCCTCCTTCAGGCCGAGACGGTCATACTCCTTGTCCCTGTCCCATTCCTCGAGCTTGATCACAAGGTCTACGGACTGGGTGTTCTTCACACTCTCGACACCATACAGCGTCTTTACATCGATGATCCCGATGCCGCGAAGCTCAATGAAGTGTCTGGTGATATCCGGAGCGGATCCCACTAAAGTGGCATCACTGACTCTGCGAAGCTCTACCACGTCATCGCTGACCAGACGGTGTCCTCTTTTGATCAGCTCAAGGGCGGCTTCACTTTTTCCGATGCCGCTCTCACCGGTGATCAGTACTCCTTCTCCGTAGACATCCACCAGCACGCCATGGATCGAAATGCACGGCGCAAGCTCGACACCCAGCCAGCGGATGAGCTCTGCCATGAAGCTGGAGGTGGTGCGTTCCGTCACGAAGGTGGGGACATTATAGCGGATCGCCAGGTCGATCATATCCTGGGAAGGCCGGGTCATGGTACTGAAAACGACACATGGGATGCTGCTGGAAATAAAACGCTCATACTTGAACGCCCTGTCCTGTTCGTTTAACTGCATCAGATAGGTGTACTCAACGTAACCGATGATCTGCACCCTTTCCCGGGCAAAATGCTCCAGGTAGCCCGCCAGCTGAAGGGCGGGACGATTGATCTCCGCTGTCCTGATATATTTATCTGCCAGGTCGATCTCCGGCGTCATATTGGTAAGCCCCATCTCATCCGCCATGATGGTCAGGGCAACTCCTTTGTTATGCAATTCCATCTGTTCCTCCCTTGCGCCAGTATCGTGCAAAGCTCCGCTGAACCGCGGACGTCTCTGCAGCCTATATTCTATATCATATCACGACTGTCGGAATTCGACAAGACAGTATAAACAGATTTAGGGATGGCTTTACGGCTGCAGCTACGGTGAAACCATGAACTGTACCGGGATAAACCGGGAATAATAATGGGCAACCGCCTGAATAAAGCGATTGCCCTGAAATGATTTTCCCTGCAGCCGGGGTGCTGCGGACAGCAGCCTAGAATCCGAAATCGCTGTCGGTATCCATGATCACATCCCACTGTCCGTCGCTGCCCGATTCTTCATACTGGGATCCGGAGCTGTCGTTACCGCCGCCCTCATTTCCGCTGTTGTTATTTCCCTGATCTGACTGGGAGGAGTCGCTGTCACCGGCCTGACTGGCGGTGTTTTCATCGAGTCCGTCAGTCGATCCGGTTTCCATATCCTCATCTTCATCCTCGTCACCGCCGTTGTACCGGTAATAATTGCTCAGGATATCCTCATCGTAGTCATTATCATAGTATCCGTACATGTGCTCCGTGCAGTACTTGGTCGGAATGGTATCGACATCGAAATACTCGGTAATCTCCGTGCAGTATTCCTCAGGGAGAAGTCCGGTTTTGGAACAGACCGAGCAGGTGCGTATGGAGGACGGAATCGGAAAACTGACGACAGGGAGCGATGTATGTATCCTCGACATCACCTTCTGCCAGAGGGCTTTGTGGAAGTCGCGGGCGTATTCCGGCATCTTTTCGTTGTTGTCAAAGCCGGACCAGATGGCGCAGGTATAATATGGGGTGTATCCGACGAACCACAGGTCGTTGTAATCTTCTGTCGTACCGGTTTTGCCGGCGACCGGCATGGCTCCGAGAGAGCACGCCGTACCGGTACCGGAGGTGACGACATCCTGCATGGCGCTGGTAAGGAGCCAGGCCGTGGACTCTTTGATGACAGTGCGTCCGGCAGAGTTGTTTTCGATCAGAACATTCCCGTTGTGATCCAGGATCTTGGTATAATAGATCGGTTTGATATAGGTTCCGCCGTTGGCTATGGCAGCATAAGCGGCGCAAAGCTCTACGTTTGTCACGCCGTTGGTAATTCCTCCGAGCGCTGTGGAAAGGTTTTCGTCTGTGTACACATTTCCGTAAATATCCATGTCCGCCTCGGTTCCGTGGGCAAGGGTGGTAAAGCCGAAGTCATCCAGGTATTTCAGTCCTAGAGCAGGAGTGACATCCGCGAGACACTTGACCGCGACAACGTTGACCGAATTCTGGATGGCTTTGCGGATCGTCGTGACACCGCCGAAGCTCATGGAGGCATTATTTACCGGGGCACCGTTGGGGTAGCTGTAGGGTTCGTCTACATAGGTGGTGGCAAGGGTCATGCCCTTTTCATTCAGCGCGGGAGCGTAGGTGGAAACGAGCTTGAAGGTGGAACCCGGCTGGCGGGTGGTATCCGTAGCCCGGTTCAGGGTCAGGCTGGCGGTTTTTTCTCCGCGGCCGCCGATAATCGCTTTGACATAACCGGTGTGCTGGTCGATGATGCTCATGGAGGACTGGGGCTGCGGCGCAAAGTTGACTCTCTCGGCAAAAAGCTCTCCGCCATTGGCCAGAATGGCCGCCTCGTACTGGTCCACGTAAGACTGTCCTTCCTGAGGAGTATCAAACAGAAGGTCAAAGGACGGATCCGTATTCTGGAAATAAAGCTGCATCATTTCCTTACTGTAGTTCGTCTGGCTTCCGTCCTCCTCCTCGATCGTCAGGGCGAAATCCAGATCGTACTGGACAGAGGACGGGAAATTTGCCTGGTTGGCGTATTCCTCATCCAGGATGCTCTGAATGGCGGGATCCTGCGTGGTATAAATTTTCAGGCCGCCGCTGTACAGCATGTTCTGTGCCTGGGTCCGGGTATAGCCTTTGATGCTCATCAGGTCGTTGATCACCTGGGCGGTCAGCTCGTCCTCAAAGTAGGAATAGACCTTACTGTCCTCCTGCTGGGCTTTTTCCTGCACCTTTTGGATCCGGGTATAGACATTATCCTCCATCGCTTCTTTATACTGCTTTTTGGTAATATATCCCTGATCAAGCATATGATCCAGGACAGATTTCCGGCGGACGGCATTGTCCTCCGGGTAGATAATGGGATTATACTGGGTCGGATTCTGGGGAATTCCGGCGATCGTGGCGCATTCGGACAGATTCAGGTCCTTCACATCCTTGTCAAAGTAGGTTCTCGCTGCAGCCTGGACTCCGTAAGCTCCGGCACCCAGGTTGATGGTGTTCAGATAATTTTCCAGAATCACGTTCTTGTCGCCGATCTTTTCCTCGATCTTGACGGCCAGGTACTGCTCCTGAAGCTTGCGGGTCACGCTTTCAATCAGAGATCTCTCCGTGGTCCATCCGGTGAAAACATTATTTTTGAGAAGCTGCTGGGTGATGGTACTGGCACCTTCGGAAAAGTCTCCTGAGGTCACGTCCCTGACAGCGGCTCTGACGATACCTCTGACGTCAATGCCGTTGTGCTCGTAGAAGCGCTCGTCCTCGATCGCGACGATGGCGTGCTGCAGATCCGGCGGGATATCCTCAAGGGAAACCGGAAGACGGTTGGCATCCGGCGCCGCCAGCTTGCGGATCTGGGTACCGTTGTCATCATACAGGAAAGTGGCATATCCTAAGGGCATGATATCCACGTCGTTGGCATCGGGAGCATTGGCAATTATTCCCTGTACGGAACCGATGCCAAGGGCAAATCCGCTGGCAATCAGAGAAATCACCAGGATGAAAAAAAGCCGCATCATGGATACGTTTGCCTTTTTTCCAAGCATGGAGGTACTGGAGGTCAGGGATTTTCTTCGTTTTGCGATGGCTTTTCTGCCATAATTCATTTATTTTTTTCCTCCTTGTGTGAAAATGATTACCGTGCAAAATGACTCCTGAGAATGGTTTCGCGCTTCGCGCTCCCCGGGTTCCGGGCTATATGATTACCGTTCAGAATAACTGACCCTATTATAGCAAATGTCGGATCACTTTACAACAAACTCCAGTTTACTCCTTGAGAATGAGAAAGCATTGTGCTATCATCTATTATCGCAGGAATCTGAAAGAATTCTGGCCGTTCGACCGCTGAAAATGTGAACGGAATGACAGATGAGCAAGGAGGGGAAGATGGCAGCCAGGAAAAAAAAAGGAAAACTGCCCGGCAAAGCCGCGGCACCGGCAAAGGCTGAAACAACGATGCAGACTGCCGTGCCG
>CACZQU010000115.1 GCA_902783305.1 uncultured Lachnospiraceae bacterium
TCGATATCTTTTCTTTTCAGAAAGCTCTTTATCCTGGACACGGATAATCTCCTTTCCTTGTTATCTCATTGAGGTTTTATTCATAAACCATCTATTGTTTACATGTAACGTATCCTGAAAAACTGCTATTTACTCTTCAACCCCTCATACATTTTCCGGGATACGGGAACATCGATGCCCATGGCTTCCGCTTCCCGGACGATATATCCGCTGAAGGTTTCCACCTCCGCCGGTTTTCCGGCGTGAATATCCCGCTGGAGAGAGCTGCTGGCGTCATTTTCGTAGTTATGGTAGAAAAGGTCGATGATGTCGGCACAGTCCTGATCTGTCATGGGAATCCCCTTGGCCTTCGCAATGGAGTATGCCTCCCGTGTCAGTGCCTCATATTCCAAAGCCTTGACCGGGTCATCCCTTAAGGGACCGATGGTGGTGTCATAGTAGGCCGTCTCGACATTATAGGCGCAGTTGAGAACGTATTTTTTCCAGATGGCAAGGGCGATGTTATCGGCGGCTGTATTGCGTATTCCGGCTTTTGTAAGCAGAGAGGAAGCGGACTCGATGAGCTCCTTCTCCTGGTCGTTGGGGTTGTCCATGCCCAGACGGATGTCAGCAAAGCTTCCTGCCTGACGGGTAGAATAGTCCGGATTGGAGAAGGAGACGATATAGATCAGCGCCTTTATCACGGTACCGCAGGAAAAAGCCTTCCGCACACGATCTGCAGGATCGACGCCGTTCATCACCGGAATAATCACGGTATGTTCACTTACAGCGTTTTTCAGATGGAGAAGGAGCTCCTCCAGGGAGTAATTTTTGACGCAGATAAACAGATAATCCTGTTCAGGCAGATCATCTGCGGCGGCATAAACAGCCTGAGGCTTTGAGTGGACTTCGCCGTGCAGATCACTGTGAAGGACAAGCCCGTTTTGTGTGATGGCATCGAAGCGCCTGCCTCGCGCGACGACACTGACGTGGTCATAGGTCCGTGCGAGGAGAGCAGCGAGATATCCGCCGACACCGCCGATTCCTGCAACGGCAATTCTGGGTTGATCATTAAAGCTTGACATAATGTTTGATTCCTTTCCTGAATCGGCCAGAAGGTATTTCTGCATAAACGCCGGGAACAATCAGATCCTTTATGGAATTATTCAGTACAGTTTCTTCACAGGTAACAGCATTGATTGCAGAACAAAATGAATCCTGCGGATGGTTCCGCGATTCACGCTCCCCGGGTTCCGGGGTCATTCATCTGTATTTCCCGTCAGCACAAAAATCAGAATACCACAGATTCTCCTGTTTTTAAAGCGGGCTGTGAACTCTTTTGTTGATAATGCCGGAGAAACATGATAAGATTAAATGTATGGTTGTCTGAGACGGAACAGAAGGCTTCAGCGGTAAAACATCCGTCCCGAAACGTAAACACTTTGGATATGGCTTATGCCAGGAAACCAGGGGAGGAAATGGAATGGCAGATAAAAATAAACTGATGAAGAGTCTGATTAAGCTCGCAGTTGTCACTGTGGGCAGTATCGCCCTTGTCTTTGTTCTTCGGGCAGTAAATCTGGCGGCGGACAGATACGCGGCCAGCAAGATTCCGCCTGCAGGTGAATTCACACCAGGCACCTATACGGCCGAGGCGCAGGGAATCGGAACAGTTAAGGTGACCATGACGTTTAATGAAACCAACATCACAGATGTGGAGCTGGATACGTCGGCCGAGACACCGGATATCGGCGGTGTTGCGACAGACGCTCTGAAAGAAGCCATCATGACATCGCAGTCTCCGGTAATCGACGCGGTGGCCGGGGCCACGGTAACTTCGGATGCGGTCATGGCTGCGGCGCAGGCATGCTTTAACGAGGCGTCAGGAATCGAGCCGGAGCCGGCAGAAGAACCTGCCCAGGAAGAAGAGGCACCGGCGGAGGATGCTCAGGAAGAAGCCGTTCAGACTGCTGCGCCGGCATCCGGATATACGCCCGGAACCTACAGCGCCGAGGCGCAGGGCTTTGGCCTGGTGAAGGTTGAGGCGACCCTGGATGAGAACGGAATCACGGATCTGACCATCGACTCGTCGGCAGAGACGCCGGAAATCGGCGGAGCCGCGGCGGAAACGCTGAAGGAGCAGGTGCTCGCAGCGAACGGTGCGGAAATCGACGGAGTAGCGGGAGCTACCCTGACGACGACTGCCGTGAAGACCGCGGTAGAGGAAATCCTCGCCGGAGCGGCGGCAGGAGAATCAGCTCCGGCTGAAGAAGAAGCAGAGGAAGCCGTGGAAGCGGCTTCTGGTGAAGAAGCGGCTGAGGAGCCTGCAGAGGCAGCAGAAGCTGAGGCGGAGACAGAGGCAGCTGCATCCGGATATACGCCCGGAACGTACAGTGCCGAAGCGCAGGGCTTTGGCCTGGTAAAGGTCGATGTAACCCTGGATGAAAATGGAATCACGGATCTGACCATCGATTCGTCGGAAGAGACACCGGAAATCGGCGGAGCCGCAGCGGAAACATTGAAGGAGCAGGTGCTCGAAGCGAACGGTGCGGAAATCGACGGAGTAGCGGGAGCTACCCTGACGACGACTGCCGTGAAGACTGCAGTGGAAGAGATCCTTGCCGGAGCGGCGGCAGGAGAGGCAGCTCCGGTCGAAGAGGCAGCTCCGGTTGAAGAAGCAGCAGACGAAGCTGAGGCGGAGACCAAGGCAGCTGCATCCGGATATACGCCCGGAACGTACAGTGCCGAGGCGCAGGGCTTTGGCCTGGTAAAGGTCGATGTAACCTTGGATGAAAATGGAATCACGGATCTGACCATCGATTCGTCGGAAGAGACACCGGAAATCGGCGGAGCTGCGGCGGAAACACTGAAGGAGCAGGTGCTCGCTGCAAATGGAGCGGAAATCGACGGAGTAGCAGGAGCTACCCTGACGACGACTGCCGTGAAGACCGCGGTAGAGGAGATCCTCGCCGGAGCGGCAGCAGGAGAAGCGGCTGCCGAAGAAGCAGCTGAGAAAGCATCGGATGCATCCGGATATACGCCTGGCACCTACAGTGCCCAGACGCAGGGCTTTGGAAACGTAAAGGTCGAAGCAACGCTTGATGAAAATGGCATCACGGATCTTACCATCGATGCCTCCGGGGAAACGCCGGAGATCGGCGGTGCAGCTGCAGAAACGCTGAAAGAACAGGTACTTGCGGCGAACGGATCGGAAATTGACGGAGTAGCAGGTGCGACGTTGACCACAACCGCTGTGAAAACGGCAGTGGAAGAGATTCTTGCTCAGGCGGGTAAGTAAAGACGGATTTTCTTTGAATGCTCACGAGAGATGAACAGGATATCCCGGACGTAATTCGTTACTATTCACGGTCTAACCTTCCCCGCGCGTGGCTATATGGTTAATCCGTGAGAAGTAACCGTAATTCGCCTGTAAGGTTCGGAAAAACGTCTTGAATGTTTCACAGTAAAGTGATATAGTATCTTTGATTATGTGAAAGGTATTTAAACGAAGTCTTTAGGACGGTGGAACCCCCGAAGGTCTCCCTTCGGGGGTTTTCCATTGAATGGTTCAGGTGGATACTATAATCAGAAGGAGGCATATGGATGGCATCATATGTACTTAGCTGCTGTTCAACGGCAGACCTTTCCAGGGAACACTTTGAGTCAAGAGATATCCGGTATCTTTGCTTTCATTTTATGTTGGATGAGAAAGAATATCCGGATGATCTCGGACAGTCGATCCCGTTTGACCAGTTTTATGCGGCGATGGAAAAGGGAGCCATGACAAGGACTTCGCAGATCAATGCGGAGGAATACGAAGTCTTCTTCCGCGACTGCCTTGGGCATGGCCAGGACGTCCTGCATCTTTGCCTGTCTTCAGGGATTTCCGGTACCTATAATTCCGCTCAGGTAGCTGCGCAGAAGGTTCAGGAGGAGTTTCCGGATCGTAAGCTGTATGTTGTCGATTCCCTTGCGGCTTCCTCCGGCTTTGGCCTTTTGATGGATAAACTGGCGGATCTGAGGGATGAGGGGAAAACCATAGATGAGGTTAGAGATTTTGCCCTTGCGAACAGAAACCGTCTGCATCACTGGTTTTTCTCCACGGATTTAAAATATTATGTCCGCGGAGGACGTATTTCCAAATCTTCCTATGTGATCGGCACTGCGCTGGGGATCTGTCCTTTGCTGAATGTAAACAGGGAAGGCCGTCTGATTCCCCGGGAAAAGATCCGGACAAAGAAGAAGGTGATCCGGCGGATTGTTGAGAAAATGGCGGAAAACGCCGTAGATGGAACGGAGTACTCCGGAAAATGCTATATCTCTCAGTCCGCATGCCCTGAGGATGCGAGAATAGTTGCGGATATGATCGAGAAGCTTTTCCCGAAGCTGAACGGGAAGGTACTGATCAACAGCATAGGTACAGTGATTGGAAGCCATACCGGACCCGGGACGGTAGCTCTTTTCTTCTGGGGAGGAGAAAGGGATTAAGAAACCGGACGGCAGGATATGGAGCTACAGATTTCAGCGACTGGAAAACCGGATGATCAAAAAGGCGGACTCTTCCTTCCTGGAGAGGCAGCAGGCATTACCGTTCACGGTCTGACCTTTCCCAGATGTGTATGTACAGGGAAACATGGATAGTTACCAGGCCAGCTGCCCTTGTTCTTTCCAGGAGGGAAAGTGCGCCTTTTTTTGATTAATGTTTACAATTTGTTTTTTCAATTTCCATGATTTTGTGTTATAATTTTTTTAGTTGAGCATCGATGACTGACAGGAGATTTCGATGGGATGAAAAAGAAAGATCTTATATTCATTGCAGTGCTGATGACTGTCGCGCTGCTGGGATGGGGCGGAATGACCATCGCCCGCAGGGGAAGCCGCGTTGTTCCTCCTGGCAGCACTTCGAAAGGACTGGGCCAGGAGCAGGAGACAGATGAGAACGAGTCTGTTGAGCAGGTAACACAGACCGCTGGAGGTGATGCCGGTCCCACGCCGGCTGCCTCAAATACCGGAACCGACAAAAACGCTGAGCCTGCCGTCCCGGAACCCGGAAATGGCGAAAACCCTGAGCCGGCTGCCTCGAATACCGGAATCGACGAAACCGCTGAGCCTGCCGCCTCGGAACCCGGAAATGGCGAAAACCCTGAGCCGTCACCCACAGATACCGGAAACGATGAAACCGGAGAAGAACACGCTGCGGAGAACGGCGGAAAGGATCTGTCAAAGTACGGCTCAATTGTCATATCCGTAAATGGAGAATACTATGGTGATTACTCTCTGGGAGAGGATCAGGTAATTGAGATTAATGACACTAATGTGGTCGAAATCAAAGACGGTGCGGCGAAAATGATTCACGCGGAGTGTCCGGATCAGCTTTGTACCTACATGGGCCCGGTCACAGGAGCTTATGATCTGATTGTATGCCTGCCTAACGCAGTGATCATCGAGGGGTATGCCCCTGCAGGCAGCCAGGATACACTTGATATCGATGGAATTTCGTGATGTCCTGGCGTACAGCGCGGCCTGACCAGGAAACAGACAGACTGCGCTGAAGCCTCAGTGAAGATCCACGTCCGGATAACGAAAGGAATGAAAAAATGAAATACAGGATACGCAGCATCCGCTGCCTTCTCCTTGCAGCTGTTCTGGCCGCAGGGTTGACAGGGGTGATTAAGGCACAGGAGGCACAGAACCAGAAGCCGGTATCCGGGACACAGACAAAAGAGCAGACACTCGATACGGATCTTGTGATCATCGGAGGAGGGGGCGCCGGGATGAGCGCGGCGCTTCGTGCCGGTCAGACCGGGATGAAGGTTGTCCTGATTGAGCAATCTGATGCTCTGGGAGGAGAGCTTGCGGATCTGGCAGGAATAGCGCCTGTCCTGGAGGAGACCGGGACGGAGAAAGAAGAGCCTTCCGGATCAGAAAAGAACACCGGCAGCCGGGAAAGCTCTGAACCGGAAAAGAAAGAGGCTGCACAGGAGGAATCCTCCGGAAAGACGGAAGATTTATCCAGAGAGCCGGAAAGCATAGCTGCCGCGAAAACGGCTCTGGACATGCCCGGACTTCTGGCCCTGTATGCCAGCAATGCGGCAGATGCTGAAAGCTGGCTGCAGGAAGCAGGGATCCGCGTCGACTGGGAGAAGGATTTCCCCGACGGGGAGGACGGAGCACAGGATGAGGGAGATGACCGGCAGGAGGCAAAAGAGATACTGGATATTCTGACGGCCGGTCTGAAGGAAGAGGGAGTTACCGTGCTGACCGGAACCATTGCCCTGGAACTGGTATCGGATCAGGAAGGAACCGTTACCGGAGTAAAAACAGCGGGAAAGGACGGCAGAGCACTCTTTGAAGCGGATGCCGTGCTCCTCGCCACCGGTGCGGCCAGGGAGGGAAACACTTTAGCTGATTCTGAGGAGATCCAGGCCGCCTGGCGTCAGCCGGAATATGGAAAAGACGGCGGACTCATGGTCGATAAGCAGCTTCAGGTCGTGAGCAGCGACGGAGAAGCGGTGAAGGGATTGTATGCCGCCGGGAAGCTGGCTGGCGGAGTCACGGGAACGGATACCCTGCCGGGAGCGGATCATGGCTGGGCGGTTGTTTCCGGAAAGCTGGCCGCCGAAAATATTGCTTCCGCCCTGGGATTTACCGTTCCGGAGAGCGGGCTTACCCAGGAGGAGGGTGTCGGAGAGACTTCTTTGGAAGAAAACCATACCGAATCCGGGGACAGCTCCCTCAGCCGGGAGGAGTCTGACGACAGTGCCGAAACTCACAGCGGAGCCGGTTCAGATGATGACGGCCTTGCGGAACTGTACGTTCCGGGGGAGTATCACGCATCTGCTCCCGGGATGAATGGAGACATTGAGGTTACTGTAGAATTCTCTCCGGCCCGGATCGAGCGCATTACGTGGGAGAGCCTGGAGACTCCGGAGATTGGAGGAGCAGCATTAGAGTCTCTTTCCGAAGAGGTGACGCTGAGACAGGGAATCGACTTTGACGCGGCGGCAGGTGCAACGGTGACCTCGGAAGCTTTCCGGCGCGCCCTGATGGACTGCATCCGACAGGCAAGTGTTTTTTAAACGTCGACAGGATTTCAATACCCTTTGGTCAGGAGAGGAATGGCAAACTACTACTACTATAAGAAAAAACGCAAAAAAAAGACTTCAGATGAACATCGCATGAGACAGCATATCCTGGACCGGATTCCGGACAGCTATGCGGATCTTTATCCGGCGGCACGTTCCATGAAGCGCCACTTTATCATTCATTGCGGAGGGACGAATTCCGGAAAAACCTATGAGAGCCTGAAAGCGCTGGAGAGCGCGCAGAAGGGGATTTACCTTGGCCCTCTGCGTCTGCTGGCCTTTGAGTGCTATGAGCGGCTCAATCAGGACGGAATTCCCTGCTGTCTGTTGACCGGCGAAGAGGAAAAAATGGTTCCCGGCGCTTTTCATCAGGCCTCAACCATAGAGATGATGGACGAGGATGAGATACACGATGTCGGGGTGATCGATGAAGCGCAGATGATTGCGGATACCCAAAGAGGAGGGAACTGGACGGCAGCGATTCTGGGGCTGCCTGCCAGAGAAATTCATGTATGTACCGCCGGGTACGCGCTGGATATCATCCTGAAACTGATTGACTACTGCGGGGACAGCTATGATGTGGTCTATCATGAACGAAAGATTCCTTTGATTGTGCAAAGAGGCGCCTTTGATTTTCCCTCGAGCGTGGAAACGAAGGACGCGCTGATCGTTTTTTCCAAAAAAAGCGTAATCGCGGTGGCTTCTGAGCTGCAGCAAAAAGGAATAAAAAGCAGTATTATCTATGGTGCTCTGCCCTATGAGGTCCGCCAGAAGGAGATGTCCCGTTTCATGTCCGGACAGACGCAGGTGGTTGTCGCTACCGATGCCATCGGGATGGGACTGAATCTGCCGGTGAAACGGATAGTTTTTCTTGAATCCAAGAAATTTGACGGAAAGAACACCCGGCCTCTTCTTCCCGAAGAAATCCAGCAGATCGGGGGAAGGGCAGGACGTTATGGGATTTTCAGCAAGGGATATGTGAGCTCTTCTTATGAGAGAAAGAGGATCCGGGCTTGTCTGAGACAGGAGATCCCTCCGATAAAGACGGCGATTCTTCCCTTCCCGGAGCGCCTTTTAGAGCTGGAAGGAAAGCTGTCCAGAATCATGGAGCGCTGGAACGAAATTCCGGAGAGCGGTTTTTTTGTCAAGGGTGACATCCGGCGGGAGATCCGTCTTTGCAAGGAACTGGAGGAATACACGGAGGACAAGGCGCTCATTTATTCCTTCATCACTATCCCTTACAATGAAGAAAACCAGATTCT
This sequence comes from uncultured Lachnospiraceae bacterium, assembly GCA_902783305.1. Taxonomy (GTDB): domain Bacteria; phylum Bacillota; class Clostridia; order Lachnospirales; family Lachnospiraceae; genus Blautia_A. The sequence goes on from CACZQU010000115.1 coordinate 8,327, forward strand.
CAGGGCGATCTGGCAGGAAATGTTCCTGGATGAGCTGGAAGGAAATGTGAGCTCTTTTGAATGGGAGTATCAGTCCATTCCCCGCCCGATCGCCGCGAATCTGCCGGATCTGGAATTTATTTATGAGAAATGTGATCTGATTTATTATTTCTGCAGAACCTTCCGTCACGA
>CACZQU010000116.1 GCA_902783305.1 uncultured Lachnospiraceae bacterium
CGTCCGGCAGGATTTCCATGATACGGTTCGCGGTTGTCTGGACGAACTGGTGGTCATGGGTGGCGAAAAGAACCACGCCGGGAAATTTAATTAAAGCGTTGTTCAGTGCCGTGATGGATTCCATATCCAGATGGTTGGTAGGTTCATCCAGCAAAAGGATATTGGCTCCGGAAATCATCATTTTGGATAACAGACAACGTACCTTTTCCCCTCCGGATAAGACCTTGACTTTTTTGACGCCGTCTTCTCCCGGGAAAAGCATTCTCCCCAGAAAGCCTCTGACATAAGTGACATCCTTGATTTCGGAATACTGGGTAAGCCATTCGGTGATATTGAGATCATTGTCAAACTCGTAGTTGTTGTCCTTCGGGAAATAAGCCCTGCTGGTGGTTACGCCCCATTTGTAGTTGCCCTCATCCGGCTCGGTTTCCTCCATTAAAATCCTCATGAGCGTTGTGATGGCCAGCTCGTTCGCACCGACAAAAGCCACCTTGTCATTTCGTCCAAGAGTAAAGCTCAGACGGTCAAGAACCTTGACGCCGTCAATGAACTTACTCATGTTTTCTACCTGGAGAACCTCATTTCCGATCTCACGGTTCGGGGCGAAATGAATATATGGATATTTTCTGCTGGAGGGCTTCATTTCATCGAGCTGAATCTTTTCCAGAGCGCGCTTGCGGGAAGTCGCCTGCTTTGATTTGGAGGCGTTGGCGGAGAACCGGGAGATGAATTCCTGGAGTTCCTTGATTTTCTCTTCCTTCTTCCGGTTCGCTTCTTTCATCTGACGGATCAGAAGCTGGCTGGATTCAAACCAGAAGTCATAGTTTCCTGCGTAAAGCTGAATCTTGCCGTAGTCTATATCCGCTGTCTGGGTACATACCTTATTGAGAAAATAACGGTCATGTGAGACCACGATGACGGTATTTTCAAAATTGATCAGAAATTCTTCGAGCCATTCGATGGCCGGAAGATCCAGGTGGTTTGTCGGCTCATCGAGCAGCAGAATATCGGGATTTCCGAAAAGAGCCTGCGCCAGGAGAATCTTTACCTTCAGGCTCGGGTTGATGTCGGCCATCTGAGCATAATGAAGGCTTGTATCTACGCCCAGCCCGTTTAACAAAGCGGCAGCGTCGGATTCCGCCTCCCAGCCGTTCATTTCGGCAAATTCTCCTTCAAGCTCACTGGCCTTGATGCCATCCTCATCGGTGAAATCTTCTTTGGCATAGATCGCGTCCTTTTCCTTCATGATTTCATAAAGGCGGGCATTCCCCATGATGACAGTGTCCAGGACCGGAAAGGCATCATATTTGAAGTGATCCTGCTGCAGGAAGGAAAGCCTCTGGCCGGGAGTGATGGTCACAGTGCCATTTGTGGGCTCGAGCTGTCCGGAAAGGATCTTCAGAAAGGTGGATTTTCCCGCTCCGTTGGCACCGATCAGGCCATAGCAGTTCCCTTCTGTAAATTTGATATTGACATCCTCAAACAATGCCTTTTTTCCGACGCGCAGAGTGATATTATTCGCGGCTATCATTTGTCCTCCTCATCTGTAAAAAACGCAAAACTATGCCTGACCTCATCCGTGAATACCCGCCGGAGCAAGTCAAAGATTGGTCTGTAACGATGTCCGGTTCTTACGGGAGTGCTTTGATTTCAGGTTTTTTGACAGTTCCTAAGTATACCTTTTTTTTCTTTCTACGTAAAGGAAAACTTACAGTAAGACTGTAAATGCGTATCCCGTTACCGTTCACGGTCTGACCATTCGGCCGCGCGCGGCTTTATGGTTGATCCCTGAATGGTAACCGTATCCCGGACTTTCTATGTAAATTGTGAAAAGAATCTATACACAGGAGAGAGTTTTGTGTTATAATAATACGGAAAATTCATCGGACTGATCCGGTCTTTGGGGAAGAAATGACTGCTTTCCCGGATCCGGTGGTATGATGGACTTCTTCCGGGCTGTGAAGACGGAAGGATAACAAACATGTACATGTTTAAGGAGGAACACATTATGGCAAGAAAGATGAAAACAATGGATGGCAATCACGCGGCCGCGCATGCATCCTATGCTTTCTCAGATGTCGCTGCGATCTACCCCATCACTCCCTCATCTGTCATGGCGGAAGCCACAGACGAGTGGGCAACACAGGGAAGAAAAAATATTTTCGGACAGGAAGTACAGGTTACAGAGATGCAGTCTGAAGCCGGTGCTGCCGGTGCTGTCCATGGCTCTCTTGCTGCCGGCGCACTGACCACGACCTATACCGCGTCACAGGGTCTTCTTCTGATGATCCCGAACCTTTACAAGATTGCCGGCGAGCAGCTTCCCGGTGTCTTCAACGTTTCCGCCCGTGCAATCGCTTCTCATGCGCTTTCGATTTTCGGCGATCATTCTGATGTCATGGCATGTCGCCAGACCGGTTGTGCCATGCTTTGCGAGTCTTCCGTTCAGGAAGTCATGGATCTGACTCCTGTTGCCCATCTTGCCGGCATCAAGGGAAAGGTTCCGTTTATCAACTTCTTCGATGGTTTCCGCACCTCCCATGAGATCCAGAAGATTGAAACCTGGGACTATGAGGATCTGAAGGAAATGGCAGATATGGATGCGATCAATGAGTTCCGCAACAATGCGCTCAATCCGAACCATCCCTGCCAGAGAGGCTCTGCGCAGAACCCGGATATCTTCTTCCAGGCAAGAGAAGCCTGCAATCCTTTCTATGAAGCGCTTCCGGAGATTGTCCAGGAATATATGGACAAGATCAACGCGAAGATCGGTACGGATTATAAGCTGTTTAATTACTATGGCGCTCCGGATGCAGAGCGTGTCATCGTGGCTATGGGATCTGTCAATGACACGATTGAAGAAACCATCGATTACCTGACAGCCCAGGGTGAGAAGGTCGGTGTCGTTAAGGTCCGCCTGTTCCGTCCCTTCAGTGTTAAAGCTCTCCTGGATGTTATTCCGGAGACGGTTAAGGTCATTACGGTGTTTGACCGGACAAA
>CACZQU010000117.1 GCA_902783305.1 uncultured Lachnospiraceae bacterium
CTCAGCCACATTACTTTATCAGCAAAGTAACATTCATCTTCATCGGAATATGACAAGTCAACAGCAGGCATATGACCTCCAATCTTGCAAAAAAGTTCCTGATGCCGAAAACCAAGGTTCAGTGCAGTATATCCTCCGGATGAAACACCTCCGATATATCTTGCTGAACGATCTTTGATCGTTTGAAAGTTTTTGTCGATGAACGGGATAACCTCGTCCAGCAGATAATCCTCATACCGGCCCTTATTCACCACTCCATATTTACCGTTAACTTCATGATAAATGTCAGCTGAATTGATTCCCCGACTGTTATCCATATTAGGGCATACAATGATGAATGGTTTTATTTCTCCCAACGCAATTAGAGCATCGGCAGTTTTATCCATTTCCAACTGTTCTATTAGATGATCATTTCCTGTCCTTCCATGAAGAAAATACAAAACCGGCAATGATTCTTTTTCGTAAACATCAGGGCAGTAAACCGAAAGATTCATTTCTTTACCAAGAATTCTGCTGATGATTGTTTTAGTAATCAAACTCATATTTTCATCCCATCAATTCAGATTGATCTTCGGTTTACCTGTTTGTCAGGAACATATCCACCGGTTTAGAGCACCTGCCCTTTAAAAGAACCTGTCGATAATCTGGAATTTGTTTATAGTTCGTGATATTAAAGGCAGATGTTTTCATAATGCCCATAACAATCTCCTCCCAGCCCTTAATGATACAGTTCACTTCTACAAAAACTATAATCTAAAACAATTATACTGGCAAGAAGTACTTTTCCTTACGACACTTGAAATTTCAACGCCCTCAGATCAATTCTAAGCCACGATAAGACCGCTCCCCAACCCGTAACACCTCCAAAAAAACAAAAAAACGAAGCCCCTTCAGACTCCGATGATATTCACACTATTTGAACAATAGCTTCATCTTTGTTTTTATAGCCAAATCAACAACGATGTTCCGCAGCTGACCACAGCTGGAACAAACATGAGGATATAGGTCATACATGCAATCTTTCGGTTCCAAAGATGTGCCAAGTTTTCTGTTGAGACAATCACGACAATTCTTCCCCATGTAGTTTTTCCAACTAACTTTTTTTGTCCTCAACTCCTGACCTCCTTCCTTTTTGTTATTATACAATATAGATTAATTTTCAAGCAATACTTTTCATATGTATACATTTTTATAGTAATTTCATTAAACCATGTGAATTTCAAATAGAACAAAACGCAGAAACTCACAATCTCTTGTGTTTGCACTTCTGCGCTCTGTTGATTCCTCTATTCCATAAGGGCTAGAGATTGAAAAATCAACACTCTCAGATCGATTCTAAGCCACGTTAAGACCGCCCCCCAACCCGTAACACCTGTGCCGCTGGAGATCATTTCTTCCGCAAACTTTCGAGCCTGCCATCCTTGCCTGTATACAGTAGATTCAGAGTTATCGCCATTATTCTTTTCCTTAGCAATCTCGTTGCGTGTTCATAGTTGATAAACAGTTTTTATAAGGCATGCCCGCCGGATACCTTTATGACCTGTCCTGTCAGCATTCCTGCCTTATCGCTTGCCAGAAACAAAATCGTATCTGCGATGTCTTCTGGCCGGATCAGCTTTCCCATCGGAATCAAAGGAATGACAACCTGTTCAAATTCCCCATCTATCCATCCTGTCTGGGTCGGACCAGGCGCTACGCTATTCACTGTGATTCCATACTTCGCCACTTCAAGGGCAATACTACGGGTAAGCGCTTCGAGAGTTGCCTTGCTCGCACCGTAAGTGATCTGCCCTGCAAAGACCTGTGCGGCATCCGTAGAAAGATTAATGATCCTTCCGTAATCGCCTCTGTGGTTAATCAGCTCCCTCATCATCAGGATGCTTCCACGAACATTGACCGCAAAGGTATCATCGATCACCTTCCGGGTAATACTCTCAATCGTATCCAGTCCATTTTCATCATCCGTTGCTGCATTATTGACCAGGATATCAACTCTTTCGAATCTGTTAATAGCTGCCGCATAGATTTTCTTCACAGCAGCCTCATCAGAAATGTCACTTTCGAGTATCAGATATTCCGCATTCATTTCACGGAGCCTTCTCTCGATATAAGATGCATCCCCAGCATTTGCTGCATAGTATCTGTCTACTCCGTTTTTGCCGACCTTATCCTGATCAAACGGCCGATCAATCTTTTTATAGACCAGAACCAGCTTGGATCCTTCACGTGCAAATGCTAGAGCAGTCGTTGCGCCAATGCCCTGCGGATTGTTCACACCCGTGATCAGAACCACTTTGTCTTTTAATCCATAATCGACCATTTTTATAACCTCTACAAATCCAGATTTATCTGTCTTTTGATCGTTTCTCCCATAATTCATTTTTATATCACAGATAGACTTGGCCATAGCTATCTCGGAAAATAGAGATATTTGCTCTGTTAATCATACCGAAAACCGCCCCTTATTTCCAGAAAAAAAAGCACCGTCACATGCACCTCCAAAAACGAAAAAAACCGGAGCCCTAAGCTCCGGTCACCATTCTCACACGTCCATCACAATCTCTGGCTTGATTTCTTCATCAGCAATTGACCTTCGCCGCCAGTCTCTCCGCCTTCAGCCGTTCCCGTTTCCTCTTC
>CACZQU010000118.1 GCA_902783305.1 uncultured Lachnospiraceae bacterium
CTTACTGGAAGTCCAGAAACCTTCAACATTTGAAACAGCTTTTTTGCTACCAAGGTCTCTTTTTCTGGAATCTCTGTATACCCTGGAATCTGGATTAGTTCCTTTGCAATTTCTATAACGTCTCTTGTCATGTCAGACCTTTTCTCTCAACGCCGCGAGCTCTCTTTCTATTTCACTCATTGAAGTGTATAGTTTTTTGTATAGCGGAAATAACTTTCTATAGCATTCTGTTCTGTCTGTTCTTGGAAGCACCTGATCAATCACCCGCAATGATTGGCGAGCTATCTCACGGATATCTATCCCTTTACTTCCTGCCAATGCAATATAGGCAGCGCCAATTGTAGATGCATCAGGGCACTCGAGGACATCGATCTCAAGGCCTGTAACATCGGAAAGCACCTGAATCCACTGCCTGTTCTTTGTACCTCCACCGCTAAGGTGCACTCTTTGAAAACTGCACCCCAAATCGTAAAAAGCTTCAATGTTTTCCTGAATATGGAAGCAGACTCCCTCTATGACTGCTGCAAACATCGCTTCCCGATTGGAAGCTGTCGAAATACCGACAAAAGCTGCCCGGTCCGTCGATCGAAAGTATGGGGATCCGCTGCCAGAAAGAAATGGCAGAAAAAGTATTTCCGACTTGCTTGGCATGTATTGTTCGGAAGCGTAAGACAAGCTCAGCATTTCATCGTAATCAGCAGAGCTCAGTTCCTTTTTACCGCTCAACAATTCATAAAACCAGTTCAAGGCTAGCCCACCAGAGAATACAGATCCCATAGCATAGAAGTTATGAGGAAGCACTCCAGGATGCAAGGTCAATTTTCCATATACCGCATCGGTAATATTGTCCACCGTTGTACAGACCTGGCCAGAAGTGCTTAGTGTAACTGCAAGAATCTGCTTTTCAAACGACGCTGTACCGATGTGGCTACACGCCATATCAGCTCCCCCGCAAAACACAGCGACATCTTCGCCTAATCCACATCTCTCTGCAATTTGGGGTAACAGGATGCCGGTCTGTGCCATCGAGTCTACGACGGGCGGGAATATCTCACGTTTGATTTGTAACAGGTCAATCAGTTCATAATTCCATTCTCCTGCGGAATAATCGTACAGAAGAATATTCCCCGCATCGGTTGGATCTGTATTCAACGACCCGGTCAGATGGTAACGGATATAGTCCTTCGCCATTACCACATGAGCCGTCTGGTTATACAATTCCGGCCTATGTTTTTTGAACCAGAGGATTTTCGCCGGGACGAAACAGGCCATTGGCTTGTTGCCAGAGCTCGCCTTGAACAGTTCTCCAAACTGTTCAAGCAGCTCAACAGCTTCTGCTTCACATCTCGCATCTCCAACTGTCATGCAGTTATAAACCGGCTCAATCTGATGATTCAGGAAAACAGGAGAACTCATGTGACCGGAAAGTGCAATTGCTTTCACTTTATAATCAGGAATCGCAGCATTGCACTCCGAAATGGTCTCGATTACTTTTGGCAGCCAACTAACTGGATCCTGTTCCATCCAGCCGGACCGTTCTGAAATCGTCGCGTGGAATCGGGAAGCCACAGCGAGCTGTCTTCCTGATTCATCAACCGCAAGGCATTTTATGTTTGATGTTCCACAATCCAGTCCCAAAAAAGCCTGTTTCATCCCTCTCACCTATCTTTTCAGATAACAATCAATATTTTGGAAGAATATTGAAGCTCAGAGATAATGGATCCTACCTTTATACTTCTCAATGAACTTGGCGTTTGCCTCTCCTCCTCCTCGGATGTTACCACTGACAAAGTATTCCGGTTCGTATCCGATTTCCTTTGCTGCCTCGTATGTCTGCGCAACAATCATATTCCAAATCATTGTAGCTGCAATTGTTGAGCAGGGAGCTATCATCTGCGACCCAATATCAACAAGCCCGTCTCCATATGGAACATGGTTATCAATTGTGATGTCCCCGACGTCGCAAAGATACTTGCCTGAAGAATGACGACTGTCTTCCCTCTCCTTATAGACTAGGGATGTGACAGTGATCACTGTAGCGCCAGCCGCTTTGGAGCGAATAGCCATCTCTACTGGACAGCCATTTCTCCCGGAAGTGGAAAAAACGAACATTATATCTCCTGGATTAATACTGAGACGATCGAATACATATTTGCCATAAGTTTCCTGTTTTTCTAGGCTTGAACTCTTACATGCGCCATCGTGCAGCATCAATGCGGAATCAAAAACCGGATAAATTGGAACTAGCCCGCCAGCTCGATAAAAAGCTTCTTCAGCTATCATATGAGAATGTCCACATCCAAAGAGATATACTGCATTTCCAGCTTGAAGTGTCTTCGCTAGCTCTTTGCTCACCATTTCAATTTTATGAGCCTCTTTTGTAATGATTTGTTTTTCCAATTCAAGAAGCTTTTGATAATACTCTTCGTATTTTTTCATTTACTCCTCCGTATCCACGCATTGTTCTCACTGTTAGAAGACTACTGGAATCTCATCTCAATCTTTTATTCCTTAACGGATCCAGAGGTCATTCCTCCAATGAAGTATTTCCCTATAAAAGCGAAAAGCACAACAACAGGGATCATGGCCAAAGTCGCAGCTGCGGTAATCTGTCCCCACTGAATAGTGTAAGAACTTGTAATAGCTTTTAGTACAATGGTTAGAGATCGTTTGCTGTCAGA
>CACZQU010000119.1 GCA_902783305.1 uncultured Lachnospiraceae bacterium
AGACAGTTACACAGGCCGCACCATCAGAGGAAATGATAAACGGGACTGAGGCTCTGCCGGAGTCAGTCACACAGACAGCACCGCCAGAGGAATTGATAAACGGAACAGAGGCTGTACTGGAGACAGGTGTACAGGAAACACCTCCGCCCGTAGTGACGGAGGAGCCCGAGGCAATGCCGGCTGCACAGAATCCGGCTGTTATCATTAATGTTCCGTATATCAATCAGAGCGAAGACTGGCCTACCGGCTGTGAATCTGTCACAACGGTGATGCTGCTTCAGTTCCTGGGAATCGATATCAGTGTGGATTCATTCATCGAGAACTGTCTGTTATACGAGCCGATGGATTTCATCGATAATCAGGTTTACGGACCGGATCCCCGCAAAGCGTTTGCCGGAAGCCCCTATGATCAGGAAGCCTTTGGCTGTTATGCCCCGGTGATCTGTGATGCTCTTCGAAAGGCTTTTGAGATATATGGCAGTAATCTCTCCCCGGAGGCCTCCGGAAGTGCCTCAGGCTGGGAGGTTCTCGATCTGACCGGAGTTCCGATGGATGAACTGATCTCTGACTATATTGACCAGGGACTTCCGGTGATTTTCTGGGCGACGATCGATCTCCATGAAAGTGAGAGAGGCCCCTCCTGGATCGTGCGGGATACCGGCGCAACCTTCATCTGGACTTCCTATGAACACTGTATGCTGCTGGTCGGCTATGATGATGACAAATATTATTTTAACGATCCCTGGAATAATCATGGTGTGACGGGGTATGACCGGGAGCTGGTGGAGACCCGTCACCAGGAATTGTTTTTTATGGCTGCAGGAGTCAGGCAGAGGATGTGATGAAAGGCTGCTGTTCAGCTGAACAGTGACGATGAAAAAGCGTGTGTAAAGCCTTGCTGCGAAGCTTGAGCAGCTGATTTGACGGCGTGATCACAGATCAGGAGGTTTTGAAATATGATAAGAAAAAGATTTGCGCGGATGATGGCAGTATGTATGTGTGTATTCGTGCCAGCTGCGGGAGTGATGGCAGAGGAGACCTGTAAGGTAGGCATCGTGAAATTTGTGGATCACGCTTCCCTTAATCAGATCGAAGAAAACGTGGAAGCGCGGCTGGATGAACTCGCCCGGGAAAACGGAATGGGATATGATTATGCCGATTATGTCTATAACGGAAATGCCGATGGCAGCCAGATTCAGCAGATCGCAGCGGAGCTGCTCAGCCAGGGTGTGGATGTGATCGTTGCCATTGCCACCCCCGCAGCCCAGATCATGCAGGCTGCGTGTGAGGACGCGGGGATTCCCATCGTCTTTTCCGCGGTTACGGATCCGGTCGGGGCGAACCTGGTGGAGAGCCTTGAAGTTCCGGGTGGGAACCTGACAGGAACATCGGATGCACTCAACACGAATACGATAATGGAACTGATTTTTGCGGCGGATCCGGATGCAGGGTATATCGGGCTTTTGTATTCGAACAGCGAGGATGCGTCCAGGCTTCCCATTGAAGAGGCAAAGGCGTATCTCGATGAGAAGGGAATCCGATATATCGAAAAGACGGGTACAACGACAGATGAAGTAAATGCCGCAGTGGATGCTTTGATTGCCGAGAAGGTGGATGCGGTCTTTACGCCTACGGATAATACCATCATGAATGCTGAGCTGGCGATTTATGAAAAGCTTGCGGATGCCGGAATTCCTCACTATGCCGGAGCGGATTCCTTTGCGCTGAATGGTGCATTCGTGGGATTTGGCGTAAATTACGCGGACCTGGGCAAAGAGACTGCGGAAATCGTCGCTGAGATTCTTGGCGGCGCAGATCCGGCTGCGACTCCGGTAAGAACCTTTGACAACGGGATCGCCACGATCAATACGGAGACGACGCAGGCCATCGGATTTGACCTTGACACGGTGAAAGAAGCATTTGAGCCGTTTTGTTCATCAATCGTTGAAATTACCACCGCTCAGGAGTTTGAGGGCTGATTATTATGAATGGTTTTCTGACGGTCGGAATCCTTCAGACGGCTCTGGAAATCGGGCTGATCTATTCCCTTATCGCCTTATCCTTGTTCATCAGCTTTTCCGTGCTGAATATCTGTGACTTGTCCACGGACGGCTGCTATACTCTGGGCAGCGCTGTCGGCGCTGCCTGGACCATAGCCGGTCATCCGCTTCTGGCGATTCCCTGTTCTATGGGTGCAGGTATCTGTTCCGGATTTGTGACGGCACTTCTCCAGACACAGTTCGGTGTCCAGAGTATTCTGGCGGGAATCATTGTCAATACCGGGCTGTATACGGTAAATCTGGCCGTGATGGGTTTTTCCTCAAATCTGTCCATTTTCGGCACACCTACAGTATTCTCTTTGTTTAAGGAGCTTTCCGAAGCTTCCTGGTGGCAGACCTGGTCAAGACTGATCCTTCTTTTGTGTATCGTTGTCCTGGTTTGTGTGTTTCTCACCTGGTTTTTCGGAACACGGCTGGGCCTTTCGATCCGGGCGACCGGTGACAGCCCGGCCATGGTACGTGCCTCCTCGATCAATCCGGCTCTGACCATCACGGTGGGCTTATGCCTTTCGAATTCCCTGACCGGGCTGGCGGGTTCCCTGATTGCCCAGTACAACAAGACAAGCGATATCAATTTAGGCACGGGTATTGTAACTATTGCTCTCGCTTCCCTGGTCATCGGAGAAACCATCTCCAGGAAGAGGGGAATGACCCGGAGAATGGTTTGTGTCGTTCTCGGCTCCTGCCTTTACAGGCTGATCGTATCCATTGCTCTAAGGCTGAATGTCCCCACGGAAGCTTTCAAACTGGTATCTGCCGTGATCGTCTGTATCGCCATTGTCGCTCCTGCGGCAAAGGAGAAAGCCGTTTTCCTTATTGATAAACAGATGAGAATCCGCACCCGCCGCAAAGGAAGGAGGCCCTCATGCTGAGGCTTGAGAATCTGTCCAAGACCTTTTACCCTGGTACGGTTAATGAAAAGCGTGCTCTTACCGGACTTTCGCTGGTGCTCGGGGACGGAGATTTCGCAACGGTGGTGGGTTCCAACGGAGCGGGGAAATCCACGCTTTTCAACGCGATTGCCGGAAGCTTCTTTCCTGATGAGGGATTTATCGAGCTTGACGGGAAGGACATTACTTTTGTAAAGGAGCATCGACGGAGCCGGTTTATCGGAAGGCTTTTCCAGGATCCCCTGATGGGGACGGCTCCTCATATGACGATCGAGGAAAATCTTTCCATTGCGTATCTCAGGGCGCAAACCGGAGACAGAGGGATTTTCAGCCGTACCGGGAAAAAGGAAAAAGCGTTTTTCCGGGAACAGCTTGCTTTGCTGAATATGGGTCTGGAGGACCGGATGTCCAATCCGGTAGGGCTTTTGTCCGGAGGACAACGGCAGGCTCTGACACTGCTCATGGCGACGGTGGTGACGCCAAGAATCCTTCTGCTGGACGAGCATACCGCGGCGCTTGACCCTGCTACTGCGGAAAAGGTGATGTCCCTGACGAAGGAGGTTGTACAGGAGCGGCACATCAGCTGCCTTATGGTCACGCATAATATGCATCAGGCGCTGGCTGCGGGAAACCGTACCTTGATGATGGCGGACGGAAGGATTGTCTTTGACGTCAGCGGGGAAGAGAGAAGGGGAATGGATGTGAATGATCTTCTCGAAAGATTTGCCCAGGGCGCGGGAAAAGCTCTGGACAATGACAGGATTTTACTTTCTTCCTGAGATACCAGGATATCTTTTCCGGTACAATTCACGGTCTGACCATCTTTCGCACGCGGGGAAGGGCTGGACCGTGAATTGTAACCCCTCGCTGCTATTCATGGTCCAACTTCCCCGCGCGTGAGGCGAATGGTACCCTAGAAATGGCCATCCGCAGGCGTCGGTACTTAGTGAGTGCAAGCCGGAGGCGAAGCACGAACTTAGTACCGCTACGCCGAGGACGAGTGGGAACGTGCCATTTCGGGTACCATTAGCCCGCGCGTGGCTTTACGGTTCCGTGAATAGTACCCTCGTTTCCCCGGATGGCAGCGGAAAAAATGGTTGACATCCAAGACGGCGGGTGGTATGATATCTTTCGTTGGAAGCATAGCTCAGCTGGGATGAGCGTTCGCCTCACACGCGAGAGGTCATGGGTTCGAGCCCC